>CALXJR010000008.1 GCA_944388675.1 uncultured Clostridia bacterium | reverse complement strand
GGCTGGAGAATAGATTATTTTATTGTTTCTAAAGATTTAAAAGAAAAAATTAAAAATAGTAAAAAACATTCGAAAATTTATGGTAGTGATCATTGTCCTGTAGAGTTAGACGTAGAAATTTAGGAGGAAGCTATGAAAAATGAAAAGGGTAATATAAAAAAATGGATTTATTGGTTCACATTTGCTTTAGCTGTAATAATTGTTTTTAATGTATTAAGCAATATATCATATGTTACAAGCTGGATAGGAGAACTAATAAAGGTACTAATGCCATTTGGAATTGGACTTCTAATAGCATATATATTATTTTTACCATGCAAAAAGATTGAAGAAATTTATAAAAGAACTAAAAAAAATAATAAAAGAAGAAAAAAAGATAACTTTATTTATAGACATGCAAGAGGATTAAGTGTAATAACTACATATATAATAGCTTTATTAATAATAGTAATTTTAATAAATGTAATAATGCCATCTGTAATAGAAAGCTTAACAGAACTTTTGAACAATTTGCCTGGCTATTATAATACAGCCATAGATAGAATAAATGAACTGCCAGAAGATAATATTTTAAAAAGTAAACCAGTGTTAGAACTAATAGACAGCATCAAAAAAATAGATTTAACATCACTTATAAATATAAATAGAATTCAAGAATATCTTCAAGGAGTTGTAAGTGCTGTAAGTACCGTATTTAACGCATTCGTAGCAGTGGCTGTATCAGTATATATATTATTACAAAGAAGAACATTAGTAAATTTTTGGTCAAAGGTCGTAAGAGCATTTACCAAAAACGAAACATATATAAAAATAAGAAAATATTTTTATAAGGCAAATGATATATTCTTTAAATTTTTAACAAGCCAAATATTGGATAGTTTTATAGTAGGAATACTAGTATCAATTGTAATGTCAATAATAGGAGTAAAATACTCAGTACTTTTAGGATTTATGATTGGTCTATTCAATCTAATTCCATTTTTTGGAGCAATTGTTGCAGTTATCATAGCAATTATAATAACTCTATTTACAGGAGGACTAGGACAAACATTATTGATGGCTGTTATTGTAATAATATTACAACAAATAGATGCAAACATAATTAATCCTAAGATTGTAGGAAGTTCATTAAAAATAAGTCAAATTGTTGTATTATTTGCAGTAACCCTTGGAGGAGCATATTTCGGTGTTTTAGGAATGTTTTTAGCAGTGCCTGTATTTACAGTATTTAAAGTTATTTTAGAAGATTTTGTAAATGACAGACTAAAAAAGGATAAAGATATTTAGGTGACGTGTCCCCAAAAACATCTAAAAGATGTCTAAATGAAACGTCCCCAAAAACACCCAAATGAAGCGTTCTCAAAAACATCCTTAAAAAAATTTGAACTACTATTGACAAGTATATAATAATTAGTTTATAATATTAGTCATGTAAAGATTGATATCTTAAACAATGTTAAGATATTAAAATCCCATACGAATGCAATAGGAATGCACCGGAAGGAGGGGAATATCATGTCAGAAGTAAAAGTAAATAATGGAAATATAGAAGATGCCTTAAAAAGATTTAAAAGACAATGTGCTAGAAATGGAGTATTACAAGAGGTACGTAAAAGAGAACATTATGAAAAACCTAGCGTTAAGAGAAAGAAAAAATCAGAGGCAGCTAGAAAAAGAAAATTTTAATTTTATATAAAGAAGAGAGGCGTTTTCAAAATAATATAAATATTTTGAAAGCGCTTTTGTATTTAAAATGTTTAAAATGAAAGGATTGTGGGTAAAATGTTAAAAGAAAAATTATTAGAAGATTTAAAAAGTGCAATGAAAGAGAAAAATATAAACAAGAAAAATGCTGTACAAATGGTAAGAACAGCTATATTGCAGGTAGAAAAAGATAAAGGAATAGAAGTTACTGATGAACAAATAATAAATATTATTGCAAAAGAAGTAAAAACAAGAAAAGATTCTTTAGCTGATTTTGAAAAAGCAAACAGACAAGATTTGATAGATCAAATAAATGAAGAAATATCAGTACTTGAAGAATATCTACCAAAACAATTAACAGACGAAGAATTAGAACAAGCCGTTACGAAAGTTATAAATGATGTAGGGGCAACAGATATAAAAGACATGGGAAAAGTAATGAAAGAAGCAAAGGTACAGATTGGAGCAAAAGCAGATGGAAAAAGAATAAATGAAATGGTTAAAAAAATCTTAAGTAAATAATTCATTAATATAGAAAGGAAATAATTTTATGAGTTTAAAAACAATAGATATTAAAGAAGGAATAAAACTTCATGAAATTAAAACTAATAAGTTTAAAACAAATTTAATCTCAGTATTTTTAACAAGCAAATTATCAAGAGAAGATATTACAAAAAAGGCTCTAATACTTACAATTTTAAGAAGAGGAACCAATAATTTACAATCTCAAGAAGAAATAAATAAAAAGCTAGAAGAATTATACGGAGCAAGTTTTGATTGTGGTATAGATAAATTAGGAGATAATCATGTATTAAAATTTTATATAGAATCATTAAATGAAGAATATATCTATGAAAAAGAAGACATCTTAAATAAGTCTTTAAATATATTATTTGATATTGTATTTAATCCATTAGTTGAAAATGCACATTTTAAAGAAGAGTATGTAAATGAAGAAAAAAATAATGTAAAGCTAATTATTGAAGGGCAGAAGGATAATAAGTCTGCATATGCAACACAAAGATGTATAGAGGAAATGTATAAAGACAAACCTTATGGATTATACAAATATGGTTATATTGAAGATTTAGATAAAATAGATAGTAAAAATTTATATGAAACTTATCTAGAATTAATTAAAACTTGCAAAATAGATATTTTTGTTTCAGGAAATTTTGATGATACAAAATTAGAAAAAGGTATAATAGAAAATCAACTAATATCAAAATTAGAGCCAAGAAAAATAGAATTATTAAATGAAAAAGATGAAAGTAACCAAAAAGAAAATGTCGTAAAAGAATCAATGCAAATTTCACAAGGAAAGCTTGATATTGGATTAAATGTTAAATCAAAAAATAAAAATGCAGTATCAGTTTATAATGCTATATTAGGCGGAGGAGCAAATTCAAAACTCTTCCAAAATGTAAGAGAAAAAGCAAGTTTAGCTTACAGTGCAGGCTCAATTTACATTAAACCAAAGGGAAAGATTATAATAAAGACTGGAATTGAACATAAAAACTATGAAAAAACTCTGGAAATAATAAAAAAACAAATAGAAGATATGAAAAATGGAAAATTTACTGATGAAGATATAAAAAATGCAAAAGAGCTAATCATAGCAAGTTTTAAATCAATGCAAGATGAACAAGATTCTGAAATTTCATTTTACTTTGGTAGAGAGATACAACGTGAAAGTGTGGATATCGAGAAACAAATTAAAGATATATCTGATGTCACAAAGGAAAACATTGTAGAAGCTGCAAATAGCATTGAAATAAATACAATATTTTTCTTGACAAAAGAATAAATGGAAAGGAAAAATGGCATGGAAGAAAGAATTTGTAAAAAAATAAAAGAAAAATGCTATATGGAAAAATTAGATAATGGATTACAAGTTATAATTGTGCCAAAAAGAAATTTGCAAAAAAAATATATTATTTGGGCAACACATTTTGGCTCTATTGATAACGAATTTATAGATAAAGAATCAGGAAATAAAATAAAAATTCCAGATGGAGTAGCACATTTTTTAGAGCATAAAATGTTTGAACAAAAAGATGGTACAGATAGTTTATATACACTAATGGCTTTAGGAATAGATGCAAATGCATATACAACAAATGACCATACAGCATATTTATTTGAATGTACAGATCATTTTTATGAAGGTTTAGATGAATTGATGGATTATGTTCAAAATCCATATTTTACAGATGAAAATGTAGAAAAAGAAAAAGGTATAATTGGACAAGAAATACAAATGTATGACGATGACCCAGGTTGGCAACTATATATAGGAGCAATGGACTGCTTATATAAAAATAATCCAATAAAAATAGATATAGCAGGAACAATAGAAAGTATTTCAAAAATAACACCAAAAATCTTATATAAATGCTACAATAACTTTTATCATCCAAGTAATATGGTATTTGTAGCAGTTGGCGATTTTGAACCTAATAGTTTATTAGAAGAAATAAAAAAGAGATTAAAGAAATCTGAAAATAGAGATGAAATTAAGAGAATTTATCCTGAAGAAAAAGAAGAAATAAATAAAAAACTAGAAGAAAAAGAAATGGAAGTAAGCACTCCAATATTTATGATAGGAATTAAAGACAAACTTCCAGAAAATGATATTGTAAAAAAACATATAGGAATAGAAATAATATTAAATATGCTTATAGGTAAAAGCTCAAAATTATATTCAAAATTATATAGTGAAGGATTACTTATGGGAGTACCAGATATAGATTATGAATTTTCATCTCAATATGCACATGTTTTAATTTCTGGACAGTCTGTTGATCCAAAAAAAGTAAATGAAGAAGTATTAAAAGAAATAGAACAAATGAAAAGTGCACAGATAGATAAGCAAGAGTTTGAAAGAATAAAAAAGAAAATATATGGAGACTATGCAGTAGAATATAATAATGTTTCGGATATTGGAAGAATGTTCGTAGCAGATTATATTAAAGGTATAAATAGTTTTGAATATATAGAAAAATTTGACCAAATAGACGAAAACTATATTAAAGAATTATTAAACACTGTATTTGATGAAAATAAAGCTATTTTATCAATAGTAAAAGGAGAAGCTAAAAATTAAATTTAGTTACATCTCACAACCACTTAAAAATAGACACTTATTCTAAAGGTTGTGAAATGTAACTTTTTTTCTTTTTACATTATATATGTTTTAATTTTTCTTTAAAAAATGTCGTTTTTTTAATATTATTTAAAATTTTAATGTCTATTTTTGCAAAATTTTTATATAAAATAAAATAAAATTTTAAAAAAAGAAAAAAATCGAAGAAAGAAGTTAAAATTTGTAATACGAAAGTGGCATAAAGCATTGAAAAATAAAGAAAAATGATTGACTGTAAGAAAGATATATGATATTTTATTATTATAAGAGATTAAGCAAAAAAATTGGGGTGAAAAATTATGTTAAATGATAAAATTTGCAAGTTAAGAGAAAAATTAGACGAAAGCATAAAAAAAGACTTAGATTATAGCATAATTTACGACTTAAGCGTAGAACTTGATGATTTAATTGCACAATATTATGTAGAAAATAACAATATAGATCAGCAAAATATAAAAAAACAGTTGACAAATTAAATATTATTAGTATACAATAAAATTATAAAATCCTATGAAAGCTGTGAAATAATGAAAAAAACAACCAAAATAATAAAAATTCTAATAATTGTAATGCTATTAACATTAAACTGTTTTAATGTTATAAAAGTATATGCCACTCAGTCAACAGTACCAGATGTAAATTTTTTTAAACCCACAGAAGAAAATGTTCCAACAGAGGTATTAGATACTGCAGGTACATTTGTTGTAATTTTGCAAGTTTTTGGAACAGTAGTTGCAGTACTTGCTTTAATGCTTATGGGTATAAAATATATGACAGCTGGTGTTGAGGAAAAGGCAAGTTATAAAAAAGCTATGATACCATATTTAATAGGATGCCTACTTTTATTTGCAACAGTTACAATTATTAATGCAATATATCATTTATTAGATCCACTAAATAATAGCATATAAGTTGAAAAATGTAAAAAAATGTTGTATAATAAATCTTAGGAGTTGTATAATGAAAAAAAATATTAAATTTATTATTTGTTTTATATTACTAATAATATTAATATTCACATTAAATACAAGTAGTTTTGCAGCTGATACATCAATTGAAGGTATAATAAGTAATGGGCAATCTTTTATAGAGGCTGGCACTAGATCAAATACTACTTTACCAACTGACAATACAATAAGAGACACATCAAATTTAATATATAATGTAGTATTTATAATGGGTGTAGTTGTAATGTGCATATGGGGAATGGTATTAGGAATTAAATTTATTACAGGCTCTGTTGCAGAGCAAGCTGAAGTAAAAAAGAGTCTACTTCCATATGGCGCAGGTTGTATAGTAATTATATGTGGATATATAATTTGGAAATTGGTTGTTACCATAGCGGGGCAATTTGCATAAATATAGTTTTTAATTTTCTCACTATGAGATTAATATATATAAGAAAATAAGGAGGAATAAATATGAAAAAAACAGTAAAAATTATATCTGTTTTGCTAATAGCCATAATGCTTGTAGCATCATTAAGTAGTATAGCTTATGCATCAACAACAGGAGATACTCTTAATAAAATGTTGGATGCTCAAAAAAATGGTTCAGCAAATGGTACTAATGAAATTACTACTTTAGGTGGAAGAGTTGTTGGAATAGTACAAGTTGTTGGTGTAATCATTGCAGTTATAATTCTATTAGTAATAGGTATTAAGTATATGCTAGGAAGTGCAGAAGAAAAAGCAGAATACAAAAAGACTATGATGCCATATTTAGTTGGTGCTTTATTAATATTTGCAGGTTCTACAATAGTTAACGCTATTTACAATATTATGACAGGATTAAGCTAAAATATTACAAATATTGCAAAAATATTACAAAAAAATTAAAAGTGCATTAAAATGCACTTTTTTTGTTATTTTATCTTACAATTTGTAGTTATATGTGTTATACTTAAGATAGTTATATTATACGTTAAAATGGAGGAAAATAATGGGAACATATAATTTACCAAGAAATGTAAAAGGTGAAGGAAGAATATTATTTATATTTACACCTAAAAGTCTTTTATATGCTGTTTTTGGAGCTGCAATAGGATTAGTATTTTATTTTATATTTTCTTTAATAGGATTAAATATGGTTGGAGTAATTTTTACAGCTGTATTTGCTTTATTAGGATATGGTATAGCTATGTTAAAGGTTCCTAATATCGGTATACTTAAAGCAAGTAAAGTTGTTGCTGGAGAAAATTTAGATGAAATTATAAAAAGAGCTTTATTTTTTAAGAAGAGAAAAAATAGATTATATGTTTTTGATTATGATAAGGAGGTAAAAACAAATGACAAATAGTGGGGGAGCAGAAGCATTAAATTTGGTTTTGTATATAATGATAGGAGTATTTTTCATTTTACTTATTGCCTTAGCTTTTGTAGTCGTAAATATGCAATTAAAGAAGAAAACGGAAAACGATGAAAAGTCAAAAAAAGAGGGAAATACACCAATAGTACCTAAAAGTAAAACAAAAAATTTTACAATTAATTCAATATTTGATTTTATGGAATTTGATAAAATTGAAGATAATATGATAATTCAAAAAAATGGAACTAGATATGTTATGGTTGTTGAATGCCAAGGTATAAATTATGATTTAATGTCACAAGAGGAAAAGGTAGCAGTAGAGGAAGGATTTATACAATTTTTAAACACTCTTGCATATCCAATTCAATTATATGTACAAACTAGGAAAATAAATCTAGAAAACAGTTTGAATTCATATAAAGCAGAAGTTGATAAAATAGAGCGTGAATATTCTAGAGCAAGAACTAGATATCAAGCTATTGCTTCAAATCCAGATTCAACAGATGAACAAAAAAAACAGGCTTTATATGCATTTACAAAACAAAAGAACTTATATGAATATGGAAAAGATATAATTTATACAACAGAAAGAATGAGCTTAAATAAAAACATATTAAATAAAAAATATTATGTTATAATACCTTATTATCCAGATGAAATAGGAGACTATTCAAAAGATGAAATAAGAGATCGTGCTTTCCAAGAATTATATACAAGAGCTCAATCTATTATAAGTACCTTAAGTGTATCAAGTGTTGTTGGAAGAGTTTTATCATCTACAGAACTTGTTGATTTATTATATGTAGCATATAATAGAGAGGATTCTGAAACTTATGGTGTTGATAAAGCAATTAAAGCAGGTTATGATGAGCTATATTCTACTGGACAAGATTTCATGGAAAAGAAAATTAAGATATTAAACGATCAAATTAATCAAGAAGCATTAAGTCTTGCAGCATCAAAAGTTGACGAAGTAAGAAGTGAAAAACAAAAAGAATATGAAAGAACGGTAGAAACAAAAGATGATATTATAAATAATTTGGCACAATTAATTATTAATGAAAATCAATCAATGCTTGGCAGAGATGTAGCAGAAAGAGCAAAAGAAAAAATAAGAAAGGAGCAAAAACAGAATGTTCAATAAGAAAAAACAAAAATCTCAAATTAACAATGATTATAGAAGTGATGAAGATGTATCACTTCTTCGTAAAAAAACAATTAAAGAATTGATAGCACCTGCTGGAATTGATGCAAGTCATATAGATCATTTAGAGATTATATCTAATGTAAAAAGATATGCTAGAAGTTTTTTCGTATCAGCACTTCCTAGAATGTGTACATTCCCAGAACTATTTAGAGATATGTATATGTTTGGAGATATAAATACTTCTATATATATAACTCCTATTGCAGAATCTAGATCTCAAAATGAATTAAATAGAACAATAAACGAACTAGAAACTGAAAGAATAGTTGCTGCTGATAGAGGTAATATAAATAGAGAGAGTAATTTGGCGCAAAAAAGATATGAAGCAGAAGATTTAAGAGATGAAATAGCTGCTGGATTTAATAAGTTGTATGAAGCTTCAATTGTATCTACTTTATTTGCATACAGTCTTGAAGATTTAGATAAATTAACAAAAATGTTATCATCTGAAATGGGAAAATCACTTGTTGGTATAAAAAGTGCATGGGCAATGCAAGAAGAGGCTTTTCAGTCTAATTTACCTTTGGCTCAGGATAAAATTAAAAAAATACACACATTTGACCGTAGGTCAATGGGAACAGTATTTCCATTTACAACATCTGAGGTTGGACATTCAACAGGTATTCCTTTAGGATTTAATAAACAAACTGGTGTACCAATATTATTTGATAATTTCCATAGTTCACTTACAAATTATAATATGGTTATATTTGCTAAATCTGGTGCTGGTAAATCTGTTACAATGAAAACTTTAATTTCAAGGTCAGCAGTTCTTATGGGAATACAAAGCTTAGCTCTAGATGCTGAAGGTGAGTATAGTATAGTTGCAGAAAGCTTAGGTGGAACAAATGTTGTAATAAGCCCAAATTCTAAGACTGTAATAAATGTTTTTGATATTGAAACTGAGATTGTTAAAGATGAAATTACAGGTAAAGATAAAACTGTGCTAAATGTTGAAAATAAAGTTGAAGACGTAACACAGGCTTTACTTACAATGGCAAGAGGTAGTACAAGAAGTCAAGATATAAACGAGGTAACTAAACAGATAATTGCAGAATCTGTTGCGCAAGAATATGCAGCTCATGGAATAACTAGTGATCCTGCAAGTATTTATGAAGCAAGAGGTAATACTAATGGAGATTTACTTGGAAGAGCAAAAAAGCCAATGCCAACAATTGGTTCATGGTATAAGCGTTTACAAAGAAATGCTGAAACAAATGAAAATCCGGATTATAACTTCCATTATAGTTATCTTTTAAAAGTTATGAAACAATATATAAGAGAATATGATGGACAAATGGCTTACTTTGATGGACAGTCAACATTTGATTTATTAGATGGAACATTATTTATAAACCTAGATATATCTCAACTAGAGGAAAGATTTGCAAGACCACTTGCACAACAAATCCTTCTTTCATGGATTTGGGAAAAATATGTTAAGAAAAATAGTGAGGATAGAAAAAAGGCTTATAAAAAGAGAGTTATAGTAGATGAGGCATGGATGCTTTTACCATATCCAGAGGCTGTAGATTTCTTAAATACAATGGCTAGACGTGCTAGAAAGAGAAATGTTTCACTAGCAATTATTTCTCAGAGATTCCAAGACTTTTATGAAAAACCAGAAGTTCAAGCAGTTCTTACTTCATCAGATACTAAATTACTATTAGCGCAGGATAAATCTGAAATTCAATACTTAAAAGAAGTATTTAAATTAAGTGAAGGTGAAGCTGGATTCTTGGTTACATGTGCCAAGGGAGAAGGATTATTAAAGGTTGGTTCAGAAACAGCTATTTTACAAATAACACCTACTGCAAAGGAATTTGAATTTGTTGAAACTAACTTAAATAAATTAATGGAAAATAATGTACGACAAGCTCAATAAAAAGGGGAGGAATCAATGGAACGTTTAATGAATAAAAAATTTGTACGAAAGATTGTGCTTGTGATTTTAATAATTTTATCTTTAAATTTTATTGCATATCCTGTAAATCAGGCAGATACAGGAAGAGCTGAAGATGAAAGTACTAGTGGTGGAGTTTTAGCATTTCCAATATGTTTTCTAGTAAATGCTCTTGCTGATGGTGTTAATTACCTTTTTGAATATTTCCTTATTGGAGATGATGCAACAGCTGCTGTAATTAAAGGAGATAAAGCAATAGATTATATGACTGATGGAGAAGAAAAAGATGATCCTAATTGGGATTATACAAAAAAGGCAGAGCCAGATGCTGATGATTTGCCAGAAATAAGAATTACAAGAGATGCCATAAAAACAGCAGTAACTACTTATGATGTTGCAGTTATTAAATTAACACCTGCTGAAATATTTGCGGGAAATGTAGCAGCATTAGACGCTAATTTCTTTGATACAAGTTCAATTTTATTTAATATAACTGAAGAAGATGTGGAGAATAAAAATATAGTTGAAATATTAGTAGATGGAATTGTAGACATAGTTAACTTATCAAAAGATGGAAAATTGGGAGGAGAGTCTATAGTTAGCCAAATAAGAGGTACAATTGCAGGTTGGTATGTTTCATTAAGAAATATAGCAATTGTAGGCTTACTTTCAGTTTTAGTATATCTAGGTATTAGAATGATAATTAGTTCTAGTGTAGGAGATAAAGCAAAATACAAACAATTAATGGTAGATTGGGTTGTTGCATTATGCTTAATTTTCTTTCTTCATTATATAATGGCATTTATAATGACAGTAAGTGAATCTGTTACTGATCTTATTGCTGGAGATAGTTGTGAAGATGGAACAATAAACCAAGTAATAATTCAGCTAACAGATAATAATGATAATGATATAGAGAACAGAAGATTTTATAGTAATTTTGTAAATGTTGCAAGAATAAAAACACAATTACCAAATGCTGCAGCAAAATTAGGATATACAGTAATGTATGTTTTCTTTACAGGATTAACAGTATATTATGCTGTAATCTATATGAAGAGATTAATAATGATTGCATTTTTAACTATGATTGCGCCATTTGTCGCACTAACATATCCAATTGACAAATTAAAAGATGGTCATGCTCAAGCATTTAATTTCTGGCTTAAAGAATATACCTTCTATGCAATGTTACAACCATTACATATGCTTTTATATACAATATTTATAAGTTCTGCAATAGATGTTGCCGCAAATAACATGATTTATGCAATAGTAGCACTACTATTTATGGTTCCAGCAGAAAAGGTTGTAAAGCAAATGTTTGGAATCAAAGGAAGCACAGAAGGAAATATTGGTGGATTTGCAGGTGGAGCAGTTGCAGGTTCACTTATGAGTAAATTAAATAGACCACCTAAGCCTCATAAGGATGGAGGTGGAGGCGGAAGTGGAGGAGGAAACTCTAAACCACGTATTGCAAGAAATCCTAATGGAACAAGCTTTAATTCTATTCTAAATGCAGGAGCACCTGGTTCTGGAAATGCAGGTGGAGGATCATTACCTGCCTCTTTTGGTGGTGCAAGTAGCTTAGGCTCAGGTGCTAGTGCAGCACCAACTACAGCTGCAAGCACAACAATAAATGGAAGGAGAGTCTATACATCACCACCACCAGGTAGAGGTTCTGGTTCTGGAACTGCTTCTAGAGCAGGAACAAGTTATGGAACAGGTACAGGAACAAGACCAGTCGCACAAGCAAGAAGAGTATCAGGAACAAGAGGTTCTGGAGCTTCTTCAGGAGGAAGAACTTCTGCTAGAACAGGCCCATCTATAAGAGGAGCAACTTCTATTGGATCAGGAACCTCGTTAAGAGGAAGAACTTTAGGATTACCACATGGTAGCAATCAAAGAAACGGAAATAAAAATAAAATTACACCAAGACAAATTGCTGGAAATTTCAAAAAGGCTGTTGGAAGAAGATACAAGCTTGCAGGTGGAGGCTGGGGTATTGCCAAGAAGCTTGCAGGAAAAGGTATAAAGACAGCATTAAAAGGATACGGAATGGCAGGAGGACTTCTTATTGGTGGTGCTATAGGAGCAATAGGAGATGGTCCAGAAGGTGCACTTAAAGGCGCAACTGCAGGTATTGTAGGAGGAGGTGCATTAGGAAATAGAGTTGCCGTTGGAGGCGGAAACTTATTACATAATACTTTTTCCGGAAATAATGCACTAGGCTCATTTGCATCAGAAGTTATGACTGGAGATCCAGATGCTTCAGATAGAAAGAGATGGGAAGACAGGTATGCTGAAAATCCTGATGTATTAAATAGAATCTTGCAAGACCACCCAGATTTTTCAGCAAAACAAATTAGAGATTATGCAAGAAAAGAATATAATATGATGTATGACTCTAAAACAGATGATGCAGACAATGCAGATAAGGCAATAGAATTAGAGCAATCATTTATAGATGATGGTATGGATGCAGACGAAGCTCATACAAGAGCTGCAGGAATTTTAAATGCAACTAAGAGTTTTGATAAATCTATATTTAATAATGATAAAAAATTATGGGAAGCTGAAGATGCATTAACAAGTAACTTAATGACACAAGGATTCACACAGCAAGAAGCAATTGCTAGAACTGATAGTGCATTCCAAGATTTAGCAAAATTATATGGTGCTAAAGTAGATATAGGAGAAAAAAGAGCACAAAGAACACAAAGAACTAATCAACAACAAAATAACAATAGTCAAAATAATAGAGGAAGAAATAGGATACCTAGATCTCAACTTCCACCAAATTTAGCAAGTAGATTAAATTCGGCAAGAAGTAGAAGCTCTTCAAACACAACTACAAACCAAAATGTATCAGGCACAACTCGAACTACAAGGCAAACATCAAACACCTCAGGAACAACGAGAACAATAAATACTTCAAATGCAAGACAAGGAACATCAACAACAAGGCAAAATCAAACATCTTCAAATACATCTGGAACAACGACGACTACAAGAAGAACAACAAGAACAACAGGAACAACTAGAGCAACAAGGACATCAGGAACAACAAGAACAACAAGAGCAACAGGGACAACAAGAACAACAAGAACAACAAGAACAACAAGAGCATCAGGAACAACTCGTTCAGGAAGAACATCTCAAAATCCGGGTTCAGGAAATCCTAACGGAACTGGAGAAAATACAAACTAATAATGTCAACCAAAGAATAAAGCCAAAGAGAAAACTTTGGCTTTATTTAGAAAGAGGTATATATGTTTTATAGAATAAGAAGATTTTTTAGTCTACATAGGAGAAGGATAATATTAGCAATTGCTGTAGTAATATTTATACTTTTCATAATTTATATAACAAATAGTTTAGTAGCACAAAATGCAGAAAATAGAAGAAATAATAGGCAAACAAATACGGAATCATATCTAGCAGGATCAAAATCACCAAATGTTCTACATACAGATACTACTATTGCAGGAGATAAGTTAGATGAAAATACTGCAACTGAAAATCAGAAAATAATAAAAAACTTTATTCAAGCTTGTAATAATGGAGATGTAAATACTGCCTATTCATATTTAAGTAAATCATGTATAAATAAAGTATTTCCTACAATAGATGATTTTACAAACAAGTATTACAATGCAATATTTACTGAAAAAAAAGATTACAATATTGAAAATTGGATATCCAGTGTTGGTGCATATACGTATAGAATATATTATGTAAGTGATATATTAAGTTCGGGTGTAGTTTCAGATAATATTGAGGATTATATTACTGTAGTAGATGAAGATAGAACAAAAAAATTAAATATATTTAGATATATATATAATGAGCAAATAAATGCTTCAGAAGAAAATGATGTTGCTAAAATTGAATTAATAGACAAAGATACTTATGATGATTATGAGGTTTATAATGTTAAAGTTACTAATAAAAGTAATAACACTATAATGCTTAATAGATATGAAGATAATGATGGTATTTATGTGGAGTATGCTGGAAGTGATGAAAAATATGGAGCATTTATAACAAAAATTTATGAAGGTAATTTAACTATTGAAGCAGGACAGACTAAATATGTTAGTATAGAAATTAACAAAATTTATGGTGGAATAAGTAATCAACAAAAATTAGTTTTCTCAGATATTATAAATAATAAAGATGTATTTGATACAGTAAGTGATAAAACAGCATATGCAGATAAGTCTGTATTAGAAATAGATTGTTAATAGGAGATAAATAATGGTATTAGATGATGATGAAAAAAAATATGGTGATGACTTAACAAACGATGATGCAGAAAATAATGAAGTTGATGATGATGTAAATGATGGAGTAGATGCTGATAATCAAGGTCAGAATAATAATATAGAAAATGGTCAAGAACAAATACAGGGAAATCAACATAGCCAGCTAGCTGAAGAAGCAAAAAATTATGCAAAAAATAAGGCAAGTGAAGCTAAAGAAAATGCTAAACAAAAAATAAAAAATAAAGTTCAGAATACTATAAAGAAACATATTGATAAAAAACAAAATAAAGATCAAGACCAAAATGAAAATGAAAGAAATTCAAATCAGTCACTAGATAATAATAGAAGAAGATCATCAAAAACAAAAAAAGCGCAAAGACAAAATAAAAAAATTAAAAATTCTACTAAATCCGTAGATAAGAATGGAAAAAGAAGTTCAAAGTTTACATCGCAAAAGCAAGGTAGAAAAGTAAAAAAATCTACTATGTCAGCAAATAAAAATGGAAAGAAAGCAATTAAATCAGCTAGAGGTACAACTAAGAAAGCAGCTAAAGCTACAAAATCAGCTACAAAGACTGCAACTAAAACTGGAACAAATGTTGCAAAGTCCACAACTAAAACGGCAGGTAGAGTTGGTAAACAGGCAGTAAAATCAACTGCAAGAACGGCAAAAACCGCTGCAAAAACTGCAAAAACAGCAACGAAAACAGCAGCAAATGCTGCAAAGACAACGGCAAAAGCTGCAAAGACAACAGTAAAAGCTGCTCAAACTACAGCTAAAGTAGCAGTAAAAACTGCTCAAACTACAATAAAAGCTACACAAGCAGCAATAAAAGCAGCAATAGAAGCAGCAAAGGCAGCAATAGCAGCAGCACAAGCAGCAGCACAAGCAGCAGCTGCAGCAGCCCAAGCGGTGGCATCTTTTCTTGCGGCAATAGGACCAATTGGTTGGTTAATAATAATTATTATTATATTAATTATTGTTCTTGTAATGTTTATTTGGTCTATATTTAATTCAACATCTGATGAGATGTCTGATGTTACTGAATCAATGAGCGATGGATTTACAGCAACATCTACTTTATCAGAAGAGACTATGGGAAGAGGAATAAACATTACAGATGAAACATTGGAAGCGTATGTAAATAAAATTGAATCAATGGGAATAACTATGGATGAATTGTTTTTAGCAGGAGACATAGATTATGAGAAAGATGCAGATGACCCTGCAAACATTGCAGAGAGAAATAAGTTCTTAAGAAAGTTCCTACTTGCATCATTAGTTACACAATATCCAGATTACGGAATAACAGAGGATGAAACACATTATAATGGTATAATTAAGGTTAGAAGAGCCTCTAATACAGACTCATTAGATAATGCAAGAGACTTAGAATATGTTACTTTAGATGTACTAGATGCAATGATTGATGCAGTAAATAGCGGAATGGTACCAGATGTTTTACTCGCATCATATCCTACAACGAGTCTTGAAGTCCGTATTGATTCAACAAGGGATGGTATGCCTATTCCGGCAGTTATTTATTTACCAGAGGGTGAGAAAGATGTTCCATTAGTACTGATGTGCCATGGCTTTACTGGTAAGAAAGAAGGAGATAATGATCACTTTTTACAATTAGGAGAAATGCTTGCACAAAATGGAATAGCAGCAATTACAATAGATTTCTCTGGATGTGGCGATAGTGGTGACCCTAGTGAAAACTATACATTAGATAATATGGAAAAAGATATGGATGCTGCAATTGAGTTTATGGAAGATAGATACTCAATAGATGAAACAAAAGTAGGTATTGTTGGACATAGTATGGGTGGAAGAGTGGCAACAGAATATCTAGAAAATGTACAAGCAGCAGCTCTATGGGCTCCTGCAGATGGAGATGGCCTAGCTGGCTTAGAATTCTTAAATGACTATGAAGGATTATATGAAACAGCTAAAAAAGAAGGTTCTGTAGATAGTGGTTGGGATTGCAATGGCAAAGATTTTATATTAAGTAGAGACTTCTTTGATGATATGTCAATTTCTTATCCAACAGCTCATCTTAGCAGATTTACAGGTCCATTACTTGTAGCTTTTGGAGATAATGATGATGTAATAACAGAGGCAAGAGATTCAATACAATCTGCTATGCCACCACAAGGAATGTTTAAGACATATAATCAAGATCATAATTTTACAATGGAAAATGATGATGAACATCAACTATTGGTTGATACAGCAAACTTATTTACACAAGCTTTCTTTGGTCGTGATGCCAATGATGGTGGAGAAGAAGTAGAAAATCCAATAGCAGGGCAAAGTATAGATGATATAAGAAATGACTTACAGAATGTTTATTCTGTTGATAATAACGGGAACTTATATTTTGCATCTATAAGTTCAGTTGCTAATACTACTTTAGATGGTGATGGAAATGAAGTAACAACTACAACATATACAGCAAATAAAATGGCAATAAGTTATAAAAAGACAGTAGAAAAATATGCATTCCCAATGGAAGTATCTGTAGCTTTATGTTTAATAACTCAAAATCCGGAATATGTTGCAGACCTTATAGATAAACATGTTTTATCTGGAGAGATAGAAATAACAATTCTAGATACTCAAAGAATAGATACACATGCAAGTTGGTATGATTGGACTTTAACAACAACTATTACAGAGAGGCGTCATGATGGTTCAGATCCAACATCAACTACTACAACCACCGATATAAACAACTATAATTATAGTAAAACGGTTAATACTACTGTATCTAGCATTGCAGCAATGACTGATGTTGATACATGGATGGCAAAAAGTAGTGTGGACTACACAAATACTCCTAACCAAGTTGAATACCCATTAGGACAAGAAACAGTAGTAGAAGAAGCAGAATGTCCTGTTCATTATTTATCACCACAGACAGTAACATTGCCTGTTGAAATAAATGGCAACACAGTAGATTGTGATTATACTACTACAAGACAAGTAAGTAATTGTACATCTACAGAAACACAAAAAATTGAATTTAATGAATGGGAGAAAGGTACTGTTTTTGTAGATACAGATGCAATATCAGATAAAGCAGATAGCATACTACAACAATGGACGACAGTTTACAAAATACCTAATACTACCACATATGAAGCTCCAGCAGATAATCTTGAGGCTGGAAAACAAATGTTACTTGAATTGTTAAATAAAGAAAAAACACAGCAACAAGTTGAGATTTTTGAGTTTTTATATAATAGAGCTGAAGATTCTGATTATTCAATATCTAATCTAGATACAAGTTTATATAATGATATGGAACTTGTAGTTCTGGGTGGAGAAGATGATATAGTGGTAGATACAACTAGAAGCTCTCCGGAATTAGTTTTAAGCAAAGAAGACATACAATCTGCTATATCTTCTTGTTATTCAGGAAATGTTGCAACAAATTTATTGAATACATTGGATGCAATATATGAAGTTCAAGAAACGAACCATGTAAATGCTATATTTACAATAGCGGTTGCTGTTCAAGAGTCTAGTGCTGGTACAAATTGGGATTTAATAGATCCTAGTACACACAATTGGATGAGTTTAACTGGTAGTGGTTATGTTGATAGAAATGGTACATCTTGGAAATCTTATATTGATTTCTCGGCAGCAACAAGAGATTTTGGAGATTTAATTGCAAACAGAGGACCATATTTTAGTAGTGGAAATTATACTGTATCAACTATAGGACAAAAATATTGCGTACCACCTGATGGTTGGATTTCAGGTATTAAATCTATAATGAAAAAATTATATAGTGCTGTAGGTGTAGATTTAGATGCAATTATTGAGCAGGAAGGTTCAACAACAGGAACTGGTGGAGCAACAGGAAATTTAAATAATGACAGTGGAACTGGCTATTGGGGAACTTATACATCTTCTGCTGGAAAAACATATAAATTATACTATCAGAATTATTTAGGAGGTAATACTAATTGGGGAATAGATTCAAATAGTATGTGTGTAGCAACTGCATATGCAATAATGCATTCTGCAAGCGGAGGAGGAGATCCTACAACATTTTGGAATAGTAGCGTTGGAGCAGTAAATGGAGGATTAACTAGCATAAGTAGAGATCAAGGGGCAATATTACAATATTTAAGAAGTGGAAATCCAGTACTTGTTTATAGTAATTATGGAGATGACTTTTATGGAGCACCACATGCTTTAGCACTATTAGATGCAGATTCAGCTGGAAATGTATTTGTAGTAAATCCTTATTATATAAGTGATGGAGCTGGTGGACAAAAGAAAGGTGGTTGGTATTCACTAAGTACTATTTTAAGTTATCCAGCGGCTAGTACTCATTCATTTGGTTCTTGTGGAGTGTTATTGAATTAAATTGGAGGAAATATGAAAAATAATAAAAAAATAATGATAATATTATTGATTCTTATTGTCTTAGTTATATTAATAATTGTTTGTACTTTACTTTTAAAAGATAGAACAACTGGAGTAGTAGCAAATGTTATTAATGAAAGTGATGAAAATCTTTTAATGGAATATGTAGAAGATGAAACAAATATAATGGTTGAACAAGAAAAATCAAAAACTATATTTGCTACTTTAGAAGATATTATAAATAATTCAGATAGCAATTATAAACTTATAAAAGAAATATTTAAATTAAATATTCCTGTTAATCAAGCTTATGCTGTACATTCAAAATTAAATACTGAAGATGTATACGAGTTGGTATACTTAGATGCAGATAATGCTACATATGAAATTCAACAATTACAAGAAACAGATTATACTAATATTAAAAATGGAACAATTGATAATAAATTAATTCATGAAGAGTCAATAAAATCTAACGGAAATAATTCCTATTCATTAAATGTATTAAATGATGAAAATTTTGCTACTTTTTATTATACAGTTATTAAAAATTTGATGCAAAGTAATCAAATGGAACTATATAATATATTAAATACGGAATATAGAGAAAATAGATTTGAAAATTTTGAAGACTTTACAGAATATTGCAATTCTATGAATCAATTAATTATTGATAAAGATTTATATAAATACGGCAAATCTACTAATAATGGAATAGAGCAATATATTTGTCAAGATGATATAGGTACTACATATATAGTTAATGTAAAGTCGAATACAGATATTGAAGTTCTATTAGATGATTATACAATTGAAACAGATGATTTTAAGACTAAATATGAAAGTGCGAATTTCCAAACAAGAGCAATTACAGATGCAGATAAAGTTATGAAAATGATAAACACAAAAGACTATAGAGCAATATATAATTTATTAGATGAAACATATAAAGCAAACAACTTTGCAACTATAGATAGTCTAATTAATTATATAAATACAGCATTTTATAGTTCAAATTACTATACAATTTCAAATGTTTCTGAACAAGGACAATACTACTTAGTAACAATAACTTGTAAAGAAACAGCAGCAGCTTCAGCAGACACAAAAGAAAACAGATTAATAATAGCTTTAGGAGACGGAACAAGTTTTAAAATGTCATTTGCACTTGAATAGGAGGAAAATATGGATTTAGAAGAAATTTCGATAAAAAATGCACAAATAAAAGATACAATAATTAGTATTGGTAATAATCAAATTAATTATTATGGAAAAGATAGTTTTGAGAAAATTATGTATTTACCAAGTATGAATATAAATCCTGAAAATGCACAAACTGCTTTTCAGGAACAAGATATTTATTTAGTAGAACGTACAAAAGAGCAAAAAAGAAAAGTTGATAAAGCTTATGACGAAGGAAATGTTCAAAATAATGTAGAAAAAAATAGTGAGGAAGAAGATTTAGAAGGCCCTGTTTATGATATATACATAAATGGTGGACAAATGAAAATGGGAACTATTGAAAATGGAGTTATTACATTTACACCAGAATATTTACAGATGATGGAAAAATTAAGTCCTTTAATTTATCAAACTCTTATGTTACAACAAGGAAAACAATATGAAATTTCAGAAGCATTTTTAGACCTTACAAGAGAGGGACAAGAAATGCAAATTAATCCAATGGAATTGTCTAAAGAAGAAATAGAAAACGAAATACAAGCACGATTTGGTCTGGAAGGCCAGGAGCAAAATCAAGAATTAGATGAAGAAAGTAAGGAGCCTAAAGATGAAGAAAAAGCAGTAGAAGAGTTAGCTTTAAAAACAGGAATGAGTGTAGATGATATAAAATCATGTTCTAGTTTAGACCCAACAGAAAAAATAACAGACCAAGAAAGTTTTGAAGACATTACAAATACTAGAGGAAAGTATACAAGAATATATTCTGTAGCATCAAATTCTAAAACAAAAGGAACTTCTAGATTTGCATTTTGGGGAATAACTCCAGATGGAAAAGTGGAGCAATTACCAGGACTTGAAGAAAGAGATGGAGTAGATACCGGTAAAGAAATATATTCTATGAATAGAGATGGCTCAGTAGTGAAAGAAAAACAGACATCTGCATTATTTATGTTAAGAAATGGTGAAGAAGGCTTTTCAGTTACGATTGGGCAATATGGAATGATAGAAATAGATTATGTAAGAAAAGACCCTACACAAAATAAATTTTTAGGAGTAACACTAAATACAGAACACGAAAAACCAACAACAAGAGAAGTACAAGAATTTATGAATGATGCTAGAACTACAGACAAGGAATTAGAAGGAGTCATAGATAAAACAGAACATCAACTTGATGAACATGAATCGGAAACAACAATGCTACAAAATATAGATGACAATCCTAACAATGATCAAGCAATAGATATAGATGAAGAAATAGAAATGCACGATGGAACAGTAACAACCTTAAGAAAAGAAGCTGAAAAATATAATATGTCTCCAGAAGATTATATAAAATATTTTGAGGAAGCAAGAGGAGAATGTACATCAGATAAAATAATGGTTGCAAACTTAAACATAGAAGAAGAAAGAGAAGAAAATGAAGATTTAGATAGAGGAGAGCAACTTTTAGAAAAGCATAATCGCTAAAACGGGTGCTTTTGGGGACGTTTCATTTAGACATCTTTTAGATGTTTTTGGGGACAGGTCTCTAAAATTAATTAACTAAAATAAATATTGTCTTATGAAAAATTATAACCCAAGAATAAAATTTTTTGACAAATTTCTAAGACAAAAATATAAACTCATAAATTTTATCTTTAATGAATATTTTTTAAAAGAATATATTAGAGGTGAAATTTATGAGTTTTTTTAATAAAAAAATTACAAAAATACTTAGCATATTACTTATATCTTTAGTGATTTTATCAAATATATACACAGTTTGTGCTGATGATGTGGATGAAGAAGATGAAAATATTGAAATAACACAAGAGACAATTAGCGAAGTATCAAATAATTTAAGTGGCGAGCCAGTTCTAAATTCTAGAAGATGTGTGGTTTATGATAGAATATCGAAAACAGTAATTTTTGGGAAAAATGAAAATGTAAAATCTGCAATGGCATCTACTACGAAAATCATGACTGCGACAATTGTACTTGAAAATGCAAATTTAAATGATACAGTTACAGTTAGTAGTAAAGCAGGAGGAACTGGAGGGTCAAGATTAGGCTTAAAGAAGCGGAGATAAAATTACAGTAAATGATTTATTATATGGTTTAATGTTAAGGTCTGGAAATGATGCAGCAGTAGCTTTAGCAGAATATGTTGGTGGAAGTGTGCAGGGATTTGCAGACTTAATGAATAAAAAGGCAGAAGAATTAGGCCTTAGCAATACTCATTTTGTAACACCACACGGCTTAGATGATAGTAATCATTATACAACTGCATTAGAGCTTGCAAAATTAACAGACTATGCAATGCAGAATGAAAAATTTGCAAAAATTGTAGGTACAAAATCTACAACAATCAATATAAACGGCTATCCAAGACAAATAAATAATACAAATGAACTATTAGGAGTATTAAATGGTGTAGTCGGAGTTAAAACAGGATTTACAAATAACGCAGGAAGATGTTTAGTAACAGAAGTAAAAAAAGATGGAATGGATATTATAACAGTAGTTTTAGGAGCAGATACTAAAAAAGATAGAACTAAAGATAGTGTTAAATTAATAAAATATACTTATTCAAATTATAAAATGTATAATGTTAGAGAGAAAATAGAAGAACAATTTAATAATTGGAGAGATATAAATACAGATAGAATTCAAATAATAAAAGGTAAGGGAGATACCATGAATTTAAAACTAGGAGATATTTCGGTTTATCTACTACCATTACAAGATACAAAAATAGACACTCTAGAATGTGAATTTAATACAATAACGGTAGTAGAAGCACCAGTAGAAGAAAAAACTAAAATTGGAACAATGGTTGTTAAATTAGATGGAAAAATAATAGACACTATAGACATAATAAATACAAATAAAATAGAGAAGAAAACATGGCTAGATTATTTAAAAACACTTGTAAAAAAAATTTATTTATGTTTAAATTAAAATAAATAAAAATGAAAAGAGGAAAATTTATGGGATATAATGAAAAAATAATGGAAGTAAGAAATGATATTAGTAACAAAAATTATGAAAGTGCTATATCAAAACTTCAAAATATGTTATATGAATCAAATAATAAAACTGTAGAAGATGAAAATAATACATATTACACCTTTGGTAATAATGCAGAACAAGTTATATTTTATAATACATATGGATACAAAAAACCAAATATTTTTCCAGAATATAATATTTCAGAAATTTACTATTATTTAGGATTTGCAAATACCGATTTAAAAAATTATGGTTTAGCACTAGAACACTTAAATAATGCTTTAAAATGGAATCCAATAAATGTTTCGGCAATGTTTGAAAAAGCAGCAATATTTAGATTGGAAGGAGATTTGGAAAGATACAGAGCAGAAGTAGAAAAAACTTATGTATATATTTATAATAGTAATTATCTTGCTCTATTTTATAGAGATCTTGGCTGGTATTTTATAGAAAGAGAATTATTAGATTTAGGAAATGCGCTATATACATATAGTCAATATTTTTATAAAACAGATACTGCAGAAAATGAATTAAAATATATTGCACAGAAAAAAAATAGAGATGTAATTTATACTCCAAGGGATGAAATTAATAATCTATTCAGAGATTATAATATTCCATTAAATTTTAATGCCCGTATTTTGAATTGTATAAATAATGAACTTAAATATTCAGAAGAGCAAAAAAATTACAAAATGGCAAGATATTTTTCAAATATAATGTTTGATATGACATTAGGTAAAGAGTTTGTTTGGTATGAACCTTTAAAAAATGAACAATATGGAATTCAAATTGATAAACCAGATAATTGGAGTTTAATAACAAAAGACCTTTATGAAAGATATGGTTTAAAAGAAAATGTTGTTTTTGCATTTAGAACTTCACAAATAGGTATTTATACTGTAACATATGTTGATGAATGTACAATTAATCAGTTTGAAGATAAATTTAATAAAATTGTAGAAAATTTTGTAAATACTGGTACACTTATAATTAATAAATCTATAAAATTAGATGAAAAAATATGCGGTAGATTATTTATTGAAACTCATACAAATGGTAATACTCTAAAATATAATAAAGATTTTGTAATAA
The DNA here is from genome assembly GCA_944388675.1 of uncultured Clostridia bacterium. Classification (GTDB taxonomy): domain Bacteria; phylum Bacillota; class Clostridia; order TANB77; family CAG-508; genus CAG-245. The sequence continues at coordinate 801 of CALXJR010000008.1, read as the reverse complement.
TAAATAATAAACTATTTGAAATTAGCTGGCAATCTGCAAATGAACAACTACAATCACTTGATGATACAATAGGTCTAAATGTTGAAAATACCATAAAAATTATTGATACAAATGACTATGATGCACAGGACGAAAAGCCTTCAAACACTGATAGTGAAAATACTCAAACAGAAAGTATTGAATCACAAATAAATAAAATAAATGATGAGTATGCAAAAAATGGCATTAATTTAACAATATATAACTTACTTAATAATTTTTCTAAAACAAATTTAAAAAATGATAGTAATGATCCTTTCTGGAAAGGACAAGCAGTACCTATACTAAATGCAATAATAATTTTGATATTAACAGACAAAAATAAAGTATCAATAGAAGATTTAAAAGAAAAAAGTGAAAACATAGAAAAACTTAGAAAATATTGTGAGGACAATCTAGCTAAATTAGATATTGCCAAAATACAACAATTTGCAGATTTAATGGAAGGAATAACATATATTAGAAAAAGTGAATCGGATAAAACATTTAATTCTTTATTAGAATTAATAAATAAATCATTTTAATAAGAAATAACAAAACCTTACGGAAACAGTAAAAAATTTGAATTTTTTCATTGACTTTAACATATTAGTATGATAAAATAATAAAGCTAGATTTTATAGCTTTATTATTTTTTCTATCATAGGAAAAAATAACTAAAAATAGAAAATATAGCAAATAATATTTAGGAGGTGAAATTTAAGTGCCAACAATTAATCAATTAGTAAGAAAAGGAAGAACATCTACAAGAGCAAAATCTAC
>CALXJR010000007.1 GCA_944388675.1 uncultured Clostridia bacterium | reverse complement strand
AACACCGACACTAGCATTAGCACCGTCTCCATCAACAACACCACCGCAACAAACACCAAAAAAACTCTTCGGATTGCGGGCCTCACCGTCAAAGATTTCTGGAACAAGAAGGCATGGCCTTCTATTCAGAAGTTCTGGACGGAAAGCTTCGTTCCAGGCATTAGTGCTTTTGGACGTGCATTGTGGAGGGGCGCCCGGCTTAGCTGGGTAGCTGTTCTTGCCTTTGCCGTTCTTTGGCTGATGAGCCAGAATGGGCTTCTGGACGAACTGCCCAACATCAAATGGCTTGTCCAGGCATCTGGCAACATCATCGACTGGGTGTTTGGCTTGCTCCGGAGTTTCGTCTCCTGGGTCACAAGCTATGATTCCTGGCTCCCCAATGAGTTTGAAGCTTGGTTCCGCGAAATGATGGCGGTGTAATACCCCCACTAGTAGACAGGACTGGTTATTAAACTCTCGAGACACCGGCTCCCAGGGTACAGATTGCACTCTTGCATCTGACCTGGGAGACCGGGCTTTTTATTTGTTTGTATTGCTAAAAATAAGAAAATATGCTATAACGATAATGTTTAATAAACTTAAGGAGGTAATTATATGAATAGAGAAGAAGCAATTAAATTATTAAAAGAATATAATAAAGAAGAATTTCATTTAAGACATGCATTAACTGTTGAAGGAGTAATGAGATATTTTGCAAGAGAGTTTGGGGAAGATGAAGAATACTGGGGAATTGTTGGATTACTACACGATGTAGATTTTGAAAAATATCCAGAAGAACATTGTCATAAAGCAAGAGAAATTTTAAAAGATGCTGGAGCTCCAGAAGATATGATTTATAGTATATGTTCACATGGTTATGGAGTATGTTCAGAATTAGAGCCTAAAAAGCAAATGGAGAAAATCTTGTTTGCAACAGATGAATTAACAGGTTTAATTTGGGCTGCAGCTAAAATGAGACCATCTAAAAGCACAAAAGATATGGAAGTGTCTAGTTTAAAGAAAAAATTTAAAGATAAAAAATTTGCAGCAGGTTGTTCTAGAGACATAATAAAACAAGGCGCAGAAATGTTAGGTTGGGATTTAGATAAATTATTTGAAGAAACTATACTTGCAATGAGAGATTGTGAAGATTTAGTAAATAAAGAAATGGAAGAAATAAAAATCTGTAACTAAAAAGTTACAGATAAGTGGTTGGGATGGTGTGATTCGAACACACGCATATCGGAGTCAGAGTCCGAGGCCTTACCGCTTGGCGACATCCCAATATTACATAACAATACAATAATACCACAAAAAAATAAAAAAATCTAGCCTAAAAATATATTTTATAAATAAAGGAACAAAATATGGAAAAAAGTGCAATTTTAAATAAGTATTCAAATGATGAAGATAAATTATTTATATCTAAAATTTTAGACAAAATAAAACTTGCAAAGACAAGAAATCAAATAGTAAATACAGATTTTTTAGATATGTATCAGAAAAAAATTAGTACAGAAATTCTAAAATTAGAAAAAGAAGAAAACTATATTTTTTACAAACCATTCGAAGAAACAGATAGAAGCATGCTTGTTATATATCCTGAAAAATATAGAGAGTTATTTGAGGAAAATAAATTTAATTATGGCACTATTGTTAAAGCAATTAGAATAAAACTTCCTAACGAATTAAAAGGGCAATATTCACATAAAAACTATTTAAGTGGTATTATGAAATTAGGAATTAAAAGAGAAAAAGTAGGAGATATTTCAGTTTTTGATGATGGTGCAGATATAGTGGTGTGCAATGAAATTTGTGAATATTTGATAAACAGTTTAAAACAACTAACAAGATTTAAAAAGTCAGAAATTGAAGAAATTAGTTTAAAAGATATAAGAAGTCCGGAAATAAAAAAAGAAACTATAAAAATAACTGTACCAACATTAAGATTGGATAGTATCGTATCAGAACTTGCACATTGTTCAAGAACTTCTGCAAATGATATTATTTTAAGTCAAAGAGTTTTTATAAATTATGAAAATGAAACTAAAATTTCAAAGCTTGTAAAAGTTGGAGATGTTTTAGTAATACGTGGAAAAGGTAAATTTATAATAAAAGAATTAGAAGGAAAGACAAGAAAAGATAAATTAGTATTGATAGTTGAACATTATATTTAATAATTTAACAAACAAAATGTAAGATGTCTGTGAAATTTCGATAGAATGTCGAAAAATGTAATATGAAAAATTAAATTTATGTTGACAAACAAGAACAAACGTTCTATAATGATTTTGGTGATTATTATGGAACGTTTTATTTTACACATAGATGTAAATAATGCATTTCTATCATGGACAGCAGTAGAAAGACTTAAAAATGGAGAAACAGTAGATATAAGAACAATTCCAGCTGTAATTGGGGGAAGCGAGGAAGATAGAAGAGGTATAGTTTTAGCTAAAAGTCCTGTTGCAAAACAATTTGGAATAAAAACAGGAGAGCCACTTTATTTTGCAAGAAAGAAATGTCCTCAAATCCAGGTATTTGCTAGTGATTTTAGAACATATAGAAAATATTCTAATCAGATGATAGAAATTTTAAAAGAATATACAGATCAAATTGAACAACTTTCAATTGATGAATGTTCCATAGATTTAACTAATTTTTTAATGAATGGTGAAAAAATAGAAGATAAAGCAAAACAGATAAGTACTGAGATAAAAGAAAAGTTAGGATTTACAGTAAATATTGGAATAGCACATAATAAGATGCTTGCTAAAATGGCATCAGATTTTGAGAAGCCAGATAAAATTCATACATTATATGAAAATGAAATACCAACCAAAATGTGGCCACTTCCAATATCAGATTTATTAATGGTAGGAAGAAGAACAATACCAAAACTTGAAAAACTAGGAATAAAAACAATTGGGGATTTAGCCAAAAGAAATGAAACAGATATAATAAAACGTTTTGGAAAATTAGGAAAAACAATTTGGGAATATGCAAATGGAATTGATAATTCACCTGTACAGGCAAGAGATGAAAAACCAAAAGGTATTGGTAATTCTGTTACTCTTCCTCATGATGAAGATAAAATAGAAAAATTAGATGAAGTATTACTTGCACTTTGTGATCAAGTTACATATAGACTAAGAAGACAATCAATGCTTGCAAATGTTGTAAATGTTCAAATAAAAACTAATACATTTGATACTTATTCTCATCAGAGAAAACTAGAAGAAGCAACAGATAGTACAAAATATATATTTAGTGTTGCCAAAGAGTTGCTAGATAAACTTTATAAATCTACAACCAATAAAAAAATTCGTTTATTAGGTGTAAGAGTAGATAATTTAATAGATAAGGAAGAAATACAATTATCTTTATTCTCACAAGTAGATAAAGACAAAGAAAAACAGAAAAAACTAGATAGCACTGTAGATATTTTAAAACAAAAGTATGGATATGATTCAATAACAAGAGCTGGAAAAATGAATATAAATAAGTTTATAAGGCTAAAAGATTAGGAAAATCTAATAAAAATGTAGAAAAATTGATATAAACGTAGTATAATTATAAAGATTTTAAATGCCACAAGAAAGAGGAAAATATGAAAAAATATTATTTTACATCAGAAAGTGTAACAGAAGGGCATCCAGATAAAATTTGTGATAATATATCAGATACAATTTTGGATGAATGTTTAAAACAAGATAGAGAATCAAGAGTTGCAGTAGAGACTTTTGTATCTAACAATAATGTTACAATAGCTGGACAAATTACAACTAAAGCAAAAATAAATATTGAACAAATAGTAAGAAATAAATTAAAAGAAATTGGTTATGACAATGAAAAAACAGATATTGATTACAGAACTTGTAAAATAACTACAGATATTACAAAACAAAGCCCAGATATAGCTTTAGGTGTAGATGTTGGTGGAGCTGGAGACCAAGGAATTATGTTTGGCTTTGCATGTGACGAAACACCAAACTATATGCCTTATGCAATTTATATGGCACACAAATTATCAAAAAGACTTACAGATGTTAGAAAACAAGGAATTATTCCATATTTAAGACCAGATGGAAAAACTCAAGTTACAGTAGAATATGAAGATGAAAAGCCTAAAAAAATTGAGACAATACTAATATCAACACAACATTTGGAGTCAGCTAATTTAGATAAATTAAAAGAAGATATAATTGAAAATGTAATAAAAAAAGAAGTTCCTGGAAATATGATGGATGAAAATACAAAAATATATGTAAATCCAACAGGCAGATTCGTGATTGGTGGGCCTTTAGGAGATACTGGTCTTACAGGTAGAAAAATTATAGTAGATACATATGGTGGATATGCAAGACATGGTGGAGGTTGTTTTTCTGGAAAAGATGCAAGCAAAGTAGATAGATCTGCTGCATATATGCTACGTTTTATAGCAAAAAATATAGTTGCCAATGGCTTAGCCAAAAAATGTGAAATACAAGTTTCTTATGCTATAGGAATGAAAGAACCTTTATCAATATATGTAAACACATTTGGAACAGGTACTAAATCAGATGAGGAAATAGTAGAGCTTATAAAACAAAAATTTGATTTAACACCGGATGGAATAATTGATTACTTAAATTTAAAAGAGCCAATCTATGAAGAAACTACAAATTATGGTCATTTTGGCAAGGAAAATTTACCTTGGGAAAGAATAATTAAAATATAAAATGGGGGAAGCTAGGAAATGTACCAATTAATTGATGGAAAAGAATTAGCAAAAAACATAAGACAAGAATTAAAAAAAGAAAATGATAAGCTAAAGGAAAAAGGAATTAATGCAAAACTTGCAGTTATACTTGTAGGTGATGATAGTGCATCTAAAGTATATATAAAAAATAAGAGCAAAGCATGTAATGATGTTGGAATAGAATATGAAGAAATATTACTCGATTCAAATACTACTATGGAAGAATTGCTACAAGTAATAGAAAATTTAAATAAAAGAGATGATATTAACGGAATATTACTTCAAAGTCCAATTCCAAATGGGTTAGATATTCAAAAAGCTTTTGAAAAAATAGATTACAGAAAAGATGTTGATGGATTTAATCCAGTAAATGTCGGAAAACTAACAATTGGACAAGATGGTTTTATACCTTGTACACCATATGGAATTATTAAAATGCTTGAGAGCTATAATATTCCTATAGAAGGCAAAAATGCTGTAGTAATAGGAAGAAGCAATATTGTTGGAAAACCATTGTCACAATGTTTATTAAGAAAACATGCAACAGTAACAATTTGCCATTCAAGAACAAAAAATATTAAAGATATTACTAAAAGTGCAGATATATTAATTTCTGCTGTTGGCAAATTAAATATGGTAACATCAGATATGGTAAAAGATGGAGCAGTTGTAATTGATGTTGGAATGAACAGAAATGAGAATGGAAAACTTGCAGGTGATGTAGATTTTGAAAATGTTAAAGAAAAAGCTTCATATATTACACCGGTTCCAGGCGGAGTAGGCCCAATGACTATTGCTATGCTTATGAATAATGTAATAAAAGCTACAAAACTGCAAAATGGAATAAATTAATAAAGAAATTAAAATAAAAATTAAAAATGGGGGAATAAAGCAAATTATTTTGCTTTTATTTTCCTATTTTTAATTTTAAGGAGGAGATATTTGGACAATCTAGAGAAAAATAAATATTACATCTGGTTTTCATATATTAAAAATATTTCTTTAAGAATTAAGAAAATATTATTAGATAAGTATATGGATCCAAGTAAAATATTCTATAAATCAGAAATTCAGCTATTAGATGAATTACAATTTTTGAAAGAGAAAAATATAAAAAACATTGTTCAAGAATTAGTTAATGATTTTTATAAGAATAATTTAGAAAAGAATTTAAAAATTATGAATAGACAGAATATAAAGGTTTTAACTATAGAAGATAAAAGTTATCCAGAATCATTAAAAAGAATATATGATGCTCCAATTTGCATATATTATAAAGGTAATATTAATGTTTTAAATAAGAAAACTAAAATAGCAATTATTGGTTGTAGAGATTATACAGAATATGGGAAAAAACTTGCTTTAAAATTCTCATATGAACTTGCAAAAAATGGAATAATAGTAGTAAGTGGTTGTGCAAGAGGAATAGACTCTTTTGCACATAAAGGATGTATTCTTGCAAACACAGAAACAATAGCAGTTTTAGGTAATGGATTAGATTATATATATCCACCAGAAAATAAAGAATTGGAAGAAGAAATTATAAAAAATAATGGAGTTTTAATTACTGAATATCCGGTCGGTACTAAACCAGACAAATACACCTTTCCTGCTAGAAATAGAATTATAAGTGCTTTGTCTAATGGAGTACTTGTAATAGAAGCTAAAAATAAAAGTGGAACACTAATTACAGTTGATTTTGCATTAGAGCAGGGGAAAAATATTTATGCTATTCCAGGAAATATTTTTAGTAAAAATTCTGATGGTACTAATGAATTAATAAAACAAGGGGCAAAGATAGTTACAAATATTAATGATATTATGGAAGATATTTTGAACTAATTTTACAGAGATAACATTAAATTAATACATAATTTTTACCAAAAACCTTTTACTTTTCACAAATATGTAATATAATGTTGGAGTAATTATAATATGATAAATAAGGAGGATTGTTTATATGGGAAAATCCAATAAAAGTAATAAACAGTCAAAAAACAATAAAGACAATCAAAAAACAAAAAAGATGAGTACTATTTCTAATAGTTCTAATAAAGAGAAAAATAAAAATACAAAAAATAATACTAATAAAAAGGAAAAAAACAAGAAAAATGGATTTTGGAAAAGACATCGCAAACTTGCAATTGTCCTTAAAGTATTAATTATATTATTCTTATTAATGTGCATAATAGGTGCTGGAATTGTAATTGCCATCTTTACAACTGATAATTGGGATTTAACTGCAGAAGATCTTGCTTTAAAGAGCATAGATACAATAATTTATGATAAAGATGGTGTGGAAATTGCTAATGTTTCTGGAGAAGAAAAAAGAAGAACAGTAACATTAAGCGAAATGCCACAATATTTGAAAGATGCATATGTATCAATTGAAGATGAAAGATTTTATCAACATCATGGTGTAGATATAAAAAGAACATTAAGTGTTACTGTACAATATATATTAAATGGTGGATCTGCTTCTGGTGGTGGCGGAAGTACAATTACTCAACAATTAGTTAAAAACTTATTTGAAGACAAAGAAAATTCCGGTATTGAAGGAATTAAGAGAAAAATAAGAGAAATGTCTAGAGCATATAAATTAGAAAAGATGCTTTCTAAAGATCAAATATTGGAGCTTTATTTAAATACTATATTTGTTGGAGCAGATGTTTTTGGAGTGGAATTAGGATCACAATATTATTTTAATAAATCTGTTTCAGATTTAGACCTAGCAGAATGTGCTTTTTTAGCAGGAATTAACCATTCTCCAAATAATTATAATCCTTTTGAAGGAACAGATAATGCGGATTTAATAAAAAGAAGGACTAAAACTGTTTTAGATAAAATGCTTGAATTAGGAAAAATAAGTCAGGAAGAACATGATCAAGCTGCAGCTGAAGTTGACGCAGGTCTAAAATTTGAAAAAGGAAATACTTCTTCTGGTAGTTCTATGTCTTACTTAGCAAGAGCTGCATTAAATCAAGTAATTGATCAATATGCAAAAGAAAATGATGTATCAACTCAGTTTGCTACTGCAAAAATTTCCGGCGGTGGTTATAAAATATATACTACTCAAGATTCTACAATACAAGCGGAAATGGAAGAAATATATAGAAGTGGAGACCATATATTTAAAGGTGTTGCAAAATCTGAAGGACAATTAGTAAATACAGGTCATACACAATCTGCTATGGTAGTAATAGACCATAAAACAGGATATGTTGTTGGTTGTATGGGTGGACTTGGAGATGATGTTGATGCAAATGGTATTAATAGAGCAACGCAATCTACAAGACAACCAGGTTCAGCTATGAAGCCAATAGCATCAATTGCACCTGCTTTAGAATCTGGAATTATAACTGCTGCTACTGTATATGATGAATCTTCTACATATTTTGGAGATTATCATCCAACAAATTCTGGTAAAGGACTAATAACTGTCAGAAAAGCTATTGAAATATCAGCAAATACAACAGAAGTAAAAATAATGTCTGAATTAGGACCAAGAAATTCAATAGATTTCTTAAGAAAAATGGGAATTACATCATTAGTAACGGCAGAAGACAACCCAGAACATAATGATGAAAATTTAGCAATGGTTTTAGGTGGACTTACAAATGGTATTACTCCACTTCAAATGGCTGGAGCTTATGCAACAATTGCAAATGATGGTGTATATATTACTCCTACATTCTATACAAAAGTAGAAGACTCATCTGGAAATACAGTTTTAGAGCCTAACCAAGAAAAAACAAGAGTTATGTCAGAAGGAAATGCATATATAGAAAAGAGTATACTAACAGGACCTGTAACAGGAGCAGGTGGTACAGCTTCTTATTGTAAAATATCTGGTCAAGAAACAGCAGGTAAAACAGGAACAACTACAGATAATAAAGATAGATGGTTTTGTGGATTTACAAACTATTATACAGCAGCAACATGGTATGGATTTGACCAACCAGAAAACTTATATGATGCTGGAGCAAATTCAACAAACAGAGCTGCAAGACTATGGGCTTCTGTTATGAAAGCAATACATGAGGATTTACCAAATTCTGAATTTGAAGAGCCAAGTAATATTGTTACTGCAAGAATTTGTTTGGATTCTGGAAAGCTTGCTACTGATGAATGTACAAGAACATATACTGAATATTTTGTTAAAGGAACTGTTCCAGATTATTGTGATGGACACGTAAAATTAACAATATGTAAAGATTCAGGGAAAATAGCAAATGAATATTGCCCAAACACTGAAGAAAAGACATATGTTTCAAAACCAGAAAAAGAACAAAATGCTACATGGAAGACAAATGATGGAGGAAAATATAATATTCCAACAGAAACTTGTGATATTCATAATGCAGAAACAATAAAAATGCCAAATGTAGTTGGTAAAACTGAAGCTGAAGCAAAGAAGACATTAGAAAATTTAAAATTAAAGGTTACTGTAAAAACCCAAGAATCTACAGATAAAGAAGGTATTGTTTTATCTCAAAGTCAGAATGAGGGAACAGTTCTTAAAGCTGGTGATTCAGTCACAATTACTGTAAGTAAGAAAAAAGTAGTAGAAAATGATGATGATGATAAAAATCAAAACGTTATCGATGATGAAAAAAATCCTTCAGATGAAAAGCCTAATGGCAATACAACAGTAACTAATACAACTACAGAAGAAATAAAAAATGAAGAAGCTTAAATAATATAAAGCTTATAGAGTAAATTTTAAATGTAAGTAAAGGAGAATTTTATAAAAGATGAAATTAACTTTTTATAATACACTTACACATCAAAAAGAGGAATTTAAACCAATTGATGAGAATTTAGTAAAAATGTATAGTTGTGGGCCTACGGTCTACAGCTATGCACATATTGGTAATTTTAGAACATATATTTTTATGGATACTTTAAGAAGAGTGCTTAAATATAATGGTTATAAACTTAAACATGTAATGAATATTACAGATGTAGGACACCTAGAATCTGATGCAGATGAGGGTGAAGACAAGATGGAAAAGGCAGCAAGAAAAGAAAATAAGGACCCTTATGAGATTGCAAATTATTACATGAATATCTTTTTGGAGGATATGGATAAACTACATATAGATAAACCAGAAATAATAACAAGAGCAACAGATAATATTCCACAAATGATTGAATATGTTCAAGATATCATAAAAAATGGATATGCTTATGAAACTAGTAAAGGAATATATTTTGATATTTCAAAATTAGATAAATATCCTGTATTATCAAATAGAGACTTAGAAGACCAAAAAGCAGGAGCAAGAGTAGAGGTTGATCCAGAAAAAAGAAACCCATATGACTTTGCTTTATGGATTAAAGCACCTGAGAACCATATAATGAAATGGGAAAGTCCTTGGGGATTATCTTACCCTGGGTGGCATTTAGAATGTTCTGCAATGGGTAGAAGATTTTTAGGAGAGCAATTTGACATTCATACAGGAGGAATTGACCATATTCCAACACATCATGAAAATGAAATTGCTCAAGCAAAAGGAGCAACCGGTAAAATACCTGCTAAAGTTTGGATGCATTGTGAATATCTACAAGTAGATGGTGGAAAAATGTCAAAAAGTTTAGGAAATACTTATACAATTTCTGATTTGCAAGAAAAAGGAATATATCCTTTAGCATTCAAATTGTTCTGTTTTACAGCAAATTATAGAACAAAATTAAATTTCACATTTGAAGGGGCTTATGGAGCTCAAAAAGCTTTGGAAAGATTATATGATTGTTATACAAAACAATTAAATGGTAATGATAAAATAGAAAACTCTCAATTAGAAGATTATAGAAATAGATTTAAAAATTATATTAATGATGATATGAATATGCCTGGAGCAATGAGTGTTGTTTGGGAAATTGCTAGGAACGAAAGGAAATCAAAAGTTTTAGCAGAATTATTACTAGAGTTTGATAATGTTTTAGGTTTAGATTTAAAAAATGCTCAAAATTATTTAGACGAATTTGAAAAAAATAAGAAAATAGAAGATATTCCAGAAGATGTAAAAAAACTTATAGAAGAAAGAAAAAAAGCAAGAGAAAATAGAGACTGGGTTAAATCAGACGAATTACGTGATAAAATAACAAATATGGGTTATAGCATAAAAGATACAAAGGAAGGTATAATAGTTACTAAGAGCAAATAATTTACTAATACTTTGGAAGGAGATAAAAGAATGCCAGAGAATATCAAGCAGACAACTAAGAAGGATGGATTTTTTAAAACAGTACTAAAAAGTATTAAGGATATTGATAAATACGAACAATTTGCACTTGAAGGCACTGGAAAGACTTGTTTATATTTATTAGAAATAGTACTAATTATAACTATAATTGTTGTTGCAATATTAATATATCAATTTTCTAACACTATGCAAAGTGCAGTAATATATTTTAATGATAATGTACAGGAAATGACTTATGCAGATGGAATTTTATCAGTTAACTCTAATCAAAAATTAGAAGTAGAGCCCAACAATGGAATTGCACAAAAAATTATAATAGATACTTCTGATTTAAGTGATGAGCAAATTAACCAGTATAAAGAGCAATTTGATGGATTAAGCTCTGGTTTTATACTTCTTAAAGATAGACTTTTAATAAAAAATGAAATGCTTACAGATATAACAGAGACTACATATACAGATTTATTATCGCAATATAATATTACAAATTTAGACAAGCAGTCGGTACTTGATTATATTTATGCAAATCAAACACAAATATATATATCTGTAGCTGTTGCAGAATTTATATATATGTATATGATTTATTTATCAAGTATTATAATAGATGTTTTGATTCTTGCTATTTTAGGACTTATTGTTGCAAGAATTATAGGAATGAAAATAAAATTTTCTGCAAGCTTTAGTTTAGGTGTTCATGCTTTAACACTTTCTATAATTTTAAATATATTATATATTATTTTAAATGCTTTTACAGGTTATACTATAAGATATTTCCAAATAATGTATACTGCAATTTCTTATATTTATATTGTTGCTGCAATATTAATTATTAAATCTGATTATGTAAAAAGACAGATTGAATTAAATAAAATTAAAACTGAACAAGAAAATGTAAGACAAGAAATAGAAAAGAAAAGAGAAAAAGAAGAAGATAAAAAAGAAAAGGAAAAAGAAAATAAAGAAAAAGAAAGACAAAAAGAAAGAGAATCTGGTAAAGAAACTAATGAAAATAAAGAAGAAGGAAATGAAACTGGTCAAAAGCCAGAAGGAAGTAATGTTTAACTTTAGGAAGGAGAAAAAGTCTTGAAAAATAAAGAAAAAGAAAGCAAAATGAATGAAGACCCAAATAAAAATAAAAAAGGTAAAAAAGATAAAGAAGAACAAAAGAAGATTATATTTTATATTATATCTATAATAATATTAATAGCTTTAATTGTCTTAATTGTATTTGTTTCAATACAGGAAAATAAAGAAAAAGAAACAATCGGTGAAGATGAATTATCTTATACAGATTTAATAAAACAAATTGATGAAGGTAATATTGACAAAATAACAATGACAGTTGGTAGCACAACTGTTGAAGTAAAATTAAAGGATCAAGAAGAACCAAAAACAGCTATTGTACCAAGTACTCAGGCATTTATAGAATTAGTTCAAAATGAAGTACAAGAAGGGAACTATATCAATTTAGTGCAAGTTAAACAAAGCATTTTTCTAACATTAACAGATAGAATATTTACTTTGCTACCAACAATATTACTTGTTGTATTATTTATATTAATAATACAAATGCAAGGCTTAGGCGGAAAAGGAAAAGTATATGATCCTGAGGAAGAAGATGTAAAAACAACATTTGATGATGTTGCAGGACTTGATGAAGAAAAGCAAGAAATGATTGAAATAGTAAACTTCTTAAAAAATCCAGATGAATTTTATAAAATGGGGGCAAAAATTCCAAAAGGAGTATTGCTTTGTGGACAACCTGGTACAGGAAAAACACTAATTGCAAAAGCTATAGCTGGAGAAGCAAATGTACCATTTATTCCAATGAGTGGATCTGAATTTATAGAAATGTTTGCAGGACTTGGAGCTTCTAGGGTTAGAAAGTTATTTGAAAGAGCTAAAAAAATGTCTCCTTCTATCATATTTATAGATGAAATAGATGCAATAGGTGCAAGAAGAACAGATGCATCTGGAGCAGAAACAGAAAATAATCAAACATTAAACCAGCTATTAGTAGAAATGGACGGATTCGATTCTGATCATACAGTTATTGTACTTGCTGCTACAAATAGACCTGAAATGTTAGATAAAGCACTTCTTAGACCTGGTAGATTTGATAGACAAATAACAATAGGACTTCCAGATATGAATGGAAGAGAAAAAATATTAGAAATACATGCGAAAGACAAAAAATTAGCACCTGATGTAAATTTAAAAACAATTGCTGGAGATACAGCTGGATTTACAGGAGCAGAACTTGCAAATATTTTAAATGAAGCAGCCATAATTGCAACAATAGAAAAACATGATGCAATTACAAATAAAGATATAGATGATGCATTAAAAAAGGTTACTGTTGGTGTTGAAAAACATAGTAAGATTATGTCAGATAAAGATAAGAGATTAACAGCATATCATGAAGCAGGACATGCAATAGTAAGTAGATTCTTAGAAACTCAAAAAGATGTAAAAGAAGTATCAATAATTCCAAGAGGTATCGCAGGTGGATATACAATGTATAAAACAAATGAGGATAAATATTACATTTCTAAAACAGAAATGCTTGAAAAATTGGTTGCATTACTTGGTGGTAGAGCCTCAGAAAAAATAATATTAAATGATATATCTACAGGAGCAAGTAATGACTTAGAAGTTGCAACAGACATTGCTAAAAAAATGATTACTGTATATGGAATGAGCGATAAAATAGGACCAATTAGCATTAATTTAGAAAAAGATCCATATCAAATGCAGCTCTTTGGTGAAGGAATGGAAAATGCAATAGGACAAGAAGTAAAAAGATTGATAGATGATGCTTATGTAAGAGCACAAAATATATTAGTTCAGCATATAGATAAATTACATGAACTTGCAGCACTACTAATAGAAAAAGAAGTAGTTTCAGCAGAGGAATTTGAAAAACTATTTGAATAAAATATTAGTTAAAGAAATCGCCCTAAAAGGGCGAATTTTTTTATGGATGCTTTTGGGGACGTGTCCCTAAAACACCCTATATAAATGTATAACCAGATTTTAGAGTACTATTTACATTAACATTAAAAGTACTATCTTTATAGCTTTCTAGCCAATTATAGTTATTCCAATCTTGCATAGTTAAAAAATATTTAACTGCATATTTACCAAAACCATCAATGTCTGAATTAAATTGTTTTGAAGTTTTGTACAAATAATTTGTAATGCTTTCAGATAAATATTTATTGCAAGATTCTTCTATTTTAGCCATATTTTCTTTTGTAAAGTAATCTGAATTTCCTCTATTTGATTCTTCTGTTGTAGAGAGTATTTTAATTTCAACATTAATATTACTTGTAATATATGGACTACCATTCACAAACTTAGTATTATTTTTAGTTCTTTTTGCAAGTCTTAAATTAACATCAATGCTTTCAGAATCTCCTAAAGGATTTGGTATACTAATATTACATGATTCCAATTTATTTGATACAACTAAATGGAAAATTGATTCTAATCCGTTTAATTCTCCAACTAATTTATCACCATGAAAAACTGCAAGTCCCATATTTTCTATATTATCTTTAGAAGAGATAGGGGTTTCTCCTGCAATATATGAACTATCTTTATTGATATCTGAAATAGAATTGGAGGAATTATCATTTTTAATTTCAGACAAACTATTAGATTGTTCAGAATTAACGGCTCCTAAAATAGCAACAGGTTCTTTAAAACTATCTGTATAATCAGAAAAGAAATTTATTAAAGTTACGTTTTCTGTATAGCCGGTATATTCACTAGAAGATAGTGCAGTTTCATAATAGTTAGAAGCTAGTGATTCTAATATAGGTTTAGAAGAAATTAAGAAGTCTTCTGAATCGCTTTTACAAATAATAACATTTGCATGTGGGCTCATTTCAACACTATTTAAAAGTGTATAAGTATAATCAGAAATTCCTTGAGAAGCCAATTCTTCTGAAATTACTACAACTTTGCAATGAGATAAATTAATTTTTCTACTTACATAACTATCAAACAAGTTTAAACCTGATTCAATAGAAGAACATTCAACAGAATTTACAATGTTATTATCTGAGCTCTGGTCTGATGAACTTTTTGTACTTCCAGGTCTAGATAATTGAATACTTAATTTTAGAGGTTCATGTTCGCCTACATCTAAACCTATTGCAATAACATAAGCAAGTCTATCTATATTTTGAGTATTATAAGCACCTGAAAAAGCAAATATTACTATAAAAATACCTAATATAACAATTACAAATTTTCTAAAATGTGTTAGAAATTTCATAGATTATTTTTCCTTTCTATAGTTTGAAGAAAATTTTCCTAAAAAAGCAAGATTAAATTTTACTTTGGGACATCATAATCATTTTTATGAATTTTTTCATATTTTCTATTAGCAAATATTAAAATTAATGGTAATATTATAAATAAAACAGGAATTCCTATAAACTTGTATAAAGTGTCCTCAAATGAGTGTGCATACACTAGGTTCTTTGGAATTAATGCCAAGAAAAAAATTATAATTGCAATTGGAATCACTAAAGGCTTTCCGTTTTTTATATTTGTAACTTTTTTCATTAATTGGATACAAATCATACAAGCTATGTTTATATAGCTCATAAAAGATAAAATCCAAGTAAAAGAAAATAACGATTCAGGATGTTGTAAATACTTTCCAAATACATTATTAGATAATAACATATATAAAGATGATATTTTATCTATCTGTGTACTAAATGAAAAACCAAGAAGTATGCTTCCAACTGCAAATATAATTAATATAGCAGTAAGTACAATTGATATTATAGCAACTTTTTTAAAATCACTTTTATTGGATAACATAGGGGGTACTAAATATAAAATTAATAAACCATTAAAAGCAATTAAATTAGTAAGTCCATAAAAAAAGGTTTGCTCAGCTCCATAGCCTAGAATTGGAAGTGATCTTTGAATAGTCATATTAGGTGTAACAGATAAAAAAGAGATAATTAAACCAACAAACATTATTATGCATGCAATTAAATTGGTTTTTATAATACTATGACCACCAAAAATATTAGAGATAATACAAACTATAATAAAGAATAATAAAATATATATAACTGGTGAATCAAAGTAATATAATATTTTCAAGGTTTCGGCAAAATATCTAAGCAAAAATGAAGAAATTGAAAGTATATATAATATCAAAAAAACTCCAATAATATTTTTTAAAGTCTTCCCACCTAAAAAGTTAGAAACATCTATAATATCTTGTCCTAAAAACCTTTTGAATAACTTTATTATAATAAGTGTGAAAATTATTGCAACAATACTTATATAAATTACATTTAAAATAGAAGAAGAGCCGCAAGAAAGAATAATATCTTGAGGTAAACTTATTGATAATCTATTAATTGTAAGAATTAAAATCAAAGCAATAGCTTCAATACTACTAATCTTATTAACATTCATAAAAAATCCTTTCTTTTTAGCAGAAACTTAATTATTAATCTTTTAAAACTAATATAAAAATAATTTACTTTTTATAATATTTCCATTTCATACTAATTTCATCTTGAATCTTAGGCCTTTTAGATTTTAAAAAACCTGAACGATTTTCTCTATCAAAAGCAGGAGAAAGTACTATACCATTTCCTACATTATTTTTCTTTAATGGATTTGTCTCTAAATAATAAACTCCAAAAGATTTCATATTGCAAATTACAATTAAATGAACACATACTCCTGCAGCTATTCCTAAAAATCCGGCCATTGCTCCTAATAAAATATAGATAAATTTCATTATTCTAAAATGAAAGCTGAGTGAGAAATCTGGAACAGCAAATGAACAAATTGCAGTTATTGCAACTATTATTATTAAAATAGGGCTAACAATATTTGCTTCTACTGCTGCTTGACCTAGTATTAAAGCACCAACAATTCCTATGGTCGGTCCAATTGGAGAAGGAACTCTTAAAGAAGCTTCTCTTATTAATTCAAAAGAAAATTCCATTATCAGTATTTCAAAAAGAAGTGTGAAAGGTACAAATTCTCTAGAAGATATAATAGCATATAATAATTGAGTTGGAATAAGCTCTTGATGGAAATTAGTAATTGCAATATATATCCCTGGAAGTAGTAGAGAAACTACAGCAGCCACAACTCTTAGTATTCTTGCAAAATTGGAATATTGATGCTTTAAATTTAAATCTTCTGGTGAAGCTAAGAAATCTGATAATATGGCTGGTGCTATAAGTACATAGGGACTACCATTTACTATTATACAGACTCTACCTTGATATAATAAATTTGATGCTCTATCAGGTCTTTCTGTAGAAATCATCTGAGGTAGACTGCATAGATCGCTATCTTGAATCAATTGTTCTAATTGACCAGAAGATATTAGATAATCAATTCCTAAATTGTTTAGTCTATAACGAACTTCGGATACTAAATCTGTATTTGCAATATTTTTTAAAAAACATATTGCACAAGCAGTTTTACTTTGTTTTCCAACATTTATAGACTCAACAATAAGATTTTCGTTATTAACATATCTTCTTAAAAGTGAGGTGTTAGTACGCAAATTTTCAGTAAAACCAACTTGTGGGCCACGTACAATAATTTCATTATTAGGTGAAGTCAATCCACGTCTTTCATAACCTTTAACTTCAATACTAAAACAAATATCTAATGTATCTACAAAAAGAGCGCAACTTCCAGAATTTATATCTGAAACAATTTCGTCAAAATTATTTAGTTTTTTTACAGAATTTTGAGGAATTAAGCAATTGGATATATATTCTACTATATTAAATTTTTTAACCTTTCTTACTGTTATATTATTAGTTTTTGCTTCTGATATAATACGGTTTTGATCTCCTTCAAAAGAATTTGCAGTATTTTTTAGCATTAAGGGCTTTAAGATATAATTATTCATAATATCTTGATTAATCATGCCATCTATATAAACTAAAAAAGCTCCATATTGCTTATTTCTAGCATTTAAAGTAAATTCTCTAATTTTAACATCTGAGTTAATTAATGAATTAAACCTTGTTTTCATATATTCAAGATTTACATCTAATGCTTGAAATACAGTATCTTTACTAGTATCTAGAACTTTTAAAGCTTCATTATTTAAATCCAGTTTACTTGTATCAGAGTTATAATTAGTAGATTTATCTACAACTATTGAATTTGTTGTATCTGGAAGGGTAAAATTATAAGAATTATTTTCTTCTTCATAAAATACTTTGTGAATATATTGTTTAACAGATGTAAAAACTTCTTTTAAACTTTTTTTATCTTTAGGATTAATATCAAAATTATTCTCTTTCAAAAAGCACCTCCTAAAAAGTAAAAATATTTATATATAGTTTTTACTAAAAAAACAAAAATATGTAAAAAACATATAAATTTTCTTATACAAACATTTATTTCAGTTGCTTTGAAATCGTAAACTTTATAAATTTAATAAAATAATTTTTTTATGCATATATTGGAAAAAAATTAATATACATTAAATAAAGTTATTGTACAAACACATAATTTAAACAATAGATAATTGTAAGGAGGTTAAAATAAAAATGAATGATAATAGGTTATATCAAGATATAGCACAAAGAACTGATGGTGACATTTATGTTGGTGTTGTAGGTCCTGTTAGAACTGGTAAGTCAACTTTTATAAAACGATTTATGGATTTATTAGTTATTCCTAACATAGACAATGAATATAAAAAAGAAAGAGCTCAGGATGAATTACCACAAAGTGCTGGCGGAAGAACCATAATGACAACAGAGCCAAAGTTTATTCCAAATGAAGCAGTAGAAGTTACAGTAGGTGATAACATAAAATTAAATGTTAGATTAGTAGATTGTGTTGGATACCTAGTAAATAATGCAATAGGTTATTTAGAAGATGATATGCCAAGAATGGTAAAAACACCTTGGAGTAATGACGAAATGCCTTTTGAGCAGGCAGCAGAAATTGGAACTAAAAAAGTAATACAGGAACATTCAACAATAGGAATTTTAGTTACAACAGATGGAAGTATTACAGATATTGCAAGAGAAGATTATATTGAACCTGAGGAAAGAGTTGTTAAAGAATTAAAAGAATTAAACAAACCATTTATAATAGTATTAAATTCAAATGACCCAGATTCAGATTATACACAAAGTTTAGCTAAAAAGCTTCAAGATAAATATGATGCACAAGTAATTCCAACAGACTGCGAAAATTTAACAGTAGACAAAATAAATGAAATATTTGGTAAAGTTTTATATGAATTTCCAATAGAGAGAATAAACATCAATTTTCCAAGATGGGTGGATGGACTTCCAGAAAATCATTGGCTAAAAGAGGAATTATATGATGAAATAAAAGAAGCATTTAAAGGGGTCAGTATATTAAAACAAATTGATAGTAGAATAACAAAATTACAAAATACAGATGTAATAAAAAATAGTATAATTAATGAAATTCAGCTTGGAACAGGAAGTATTAATATAACAATAAACTTATTAGACGATTTGTTCTACAAAGTATTAACAGAAATATCAGGGGTACAAATAACAAACGAAGGTGAATTATTCTCAAGCATGATTACATTTGCAAATGTAAAAAAAGAGTATGATAAAGTAGCAGATGCACTTCAAGAAGTAAAAGAAGTAGGCTATGGAATTGTTAGTCCTTCAATAGATGAATTAATACTAGAAGAGCCGGAAATGGTAAAACAAGGTTCAAGATATGGTGTAAAACTAAGAGCAAAAGCTCCTTCAATACATATGATAAGAGCAGATATAGAAACAGAAGTATCTCCAATAGTTGGAAGTGAAAAACAATCACAAGAACTTGTAGAATCCCTTCTTTCAGAATTTGAAAGTGATCCTAAGAAAATATGGGAATCAAACATATTTGGAAAAAGCTTACATGAACTTGTAAACGAAGGATTACAAAGCAAACTGGCAAAAATGCCTGAAGATGCACAAGAAAAACTTCAAGAAACATTGGAAAGAATAATAAATGAGGGTAGCGGAGGCCTAATCTGTATAATTTTATAGATTTATTAAAATTTTTATGTTATAATTTTTTTGTAGCAAAAAATGAAATATAAGAGGGATAAATAGAAGGAGGAAAAAATATGATTTACAAAAATTTTCAAGATCTAAAATTATCAAGTTTAGGACTTGGCTCAATGAGACTACCATTAAAAGATGCAAATGATGATAGCTCAGTTGATGTAGAAGAAACACAAAAAATGGTTGATTATGCAATAGAACATGGAATTAACTATTTTGATACTGCGTGGGGATATCATAATGGAGAGTCGGAAAAAGTTATTGGTAAAGCTTTAAGCAAATATCCAAGAGAAAGTTTTTATTTAGCTACAAAGTTTCCTGGCTATGATTTATCTAATATGGATAAGGTTAAGGAAATATTTGAAAAACAATTAGAAAAATGCGGAGTAGAATATTTTGATTTTTATTTATTCCATAATGTATATGAAAAAAATGTTGACGAATACTTAAATGAAAAACATGGAATATTAGAATATTTATTAGAGCAAAAGAAAAATGGAAGAATTAAACATTTAGGATTTTCAGCTCATGGCTCTTTAGATGTTATGAAAAAATTCTTGGATAAATATGGTAAATATATGGAATTTTGCCAAATACAGTTAAATTACTTAGATTATAAGTTTCAAGATGCTAAAGCTAAAGTTGATTTATTAAAAGAGTATAATTTACCAATTTGGGTAATGGAGCCTTTAAGAGGTGGAAGATTGTCTAAACTTACAGATGCACAAGAAGCAAAATTAAAAGAATTAAGACCAGATGAAACACCAACATCCTGGGCATTTAGATTTTTACAATCAATACCAGAAGTTACAATGATACTTTCAGGAATGTCTTCAATGGAACAACTTACAAGTAATATAGAAACTTTTTCTGAAGAAAAACCTTTAAACGAAGAAGAGAAAAAGGCTTTAATGGATATAGTAGATGAAATGTTAAAAGTAAAAACACTTCCATGTACCGCTTGCCATTATTGTGTATCTCATTGTCCAAAAGGCTTAAATATTCCTTATCTATTATCATTATATAATGAACATATATTTACTGGAGGAGGATTTATTGCTCCAATGGCAATTAGTGCTCTTCCAGAAGATAAGAGACCAAGTAGTTGTATAGGATGTAAGAGTTGTGAAAGAGTATGCCCACAACAAATAGAAGTATCAAAAGCAATGAAAGATTTTGCAAAACTATTAGGTGAATAAAAATTTATATTACAAAATTATATAAATATTTACAAAAATATATAAAATTTTTATAATATGTGTTATAATATAGTCGTGAACGCAGTTTGCAATTTTAGACAAGGAGGTAATGTAGTTTGAAGAATTCTCAGCATCGTCTGGTCAAAAAACGGCAAAAGTTATACCAGATGAGACAGAACGGAATCCCCGTGGCACACTGGAAATTGGATTATGAGTCGTATGAATATTTGGTAAAGTTCTTCACGATTGAACCTGCCAAATATCAGGTTCAGACCCGCAAGTATTTGTTCGGAGTCAGGGGTTTTCCAAGGATTCTGAAAACTTTGAACTGGGCAGCTCAGAAGGGAAAGGCAAACCTTTTGATGGAATTGTCACCAAAGGACAAGAAAGTCTTGGATGAAGCTGACATTCCGTATAAGCCTGTTCGGTTTGATATCGTTTTGCTACCTCAGGCAAAATGATTAAACTTCACGCACACTATGCCTAACTAGGTAAAAACAGGGAGAGCCACCAGATGCTTTTATAGCAAAAGGTGGCTTTCCCTGTTTTTCTAAACTTAGTATTTAGAGGGTAGAATTATACTCTGTAGAGCTTGCCTCGATTAGCCCATTGCAACCAACACGAAAACGTACTTTGTCAGAAAGAATGCCAACATTTGGAACATTAAGCTTATTTAAAGCCTCTTCAGCAATAATTGCTTTCGGATTTTGGTTGCCATGAGTGACAATTACGAATACTGGATTTTCAAATCCCATAAGGAAATTCATAATTTGGTCGCGTTTAGCATGTGCAGAAAACTGACTGGTAAACTTAACAGTTGCCTTTTTTTGTACGCAAAGACCTGCAATATGCACGTAAGCTTCATCTTCTGCATCATACAATCTTCTTGCAATTGTTCCTGGAACCGGGTAGCCTGTGAAATGAAAGAGAACATCTTCTCTATTAAACATATTTTGCAGGTAATTTACAATTGGACCATAAGAACCAGTGCCAGAAGAAGCAATGATAATCTGAGGAGAAGTACTTGTGTAACGATTAGCCCGAATTTCCTTACGAAGATATTTGAACTTCCGAGGTAAAAAGTTTATATTGTCATGCGGTACAGATTCAAAAGCTCCAGATGCAACCATTTGATTAAATGTGCTAGACATTTTACCATCAACATAAACTGTAAATGGATTAATAAGTCCACACCGTTGCATAGAGCTTACTGTTTTAACAATCTCGTGAGTTCTTAAAGCAAATGTTGGAATTACCACAATTCCATTTGGATGCTTTTTATAAAATTGAACGAGGTTATCTTCAAAACAGTACTCAACTTCATCAGAATTCATATATCCATAAGTTGCCTCAGTGAAAATCGTTACAGGAAGCTTTCGTATATCTTCAGGAAGCTTTGGAACATCAAAGAACATATTACGGTCATTGTAATCTCCGCCAAATATAATGTTAATTGGCTGGCAATCTTCATAAAAGATTTGTACGAGAATGGTTGCAGATCCAATAAGATGTCCATTTGTACAGAAATAGACTCTTATATGGTCATCCACTTTAAGAAATGAATCATTGTGAACACCATGGACCTGTAACATTGCTTTGGCTACATCTTCGCTAACAAAAAGAGGTTCATAACCTTTTTTGCCAGCATTGCTTTTTACAATGTGAACAGCATTTTTTAATGAAAAGTCCATAATGAGTTTGGTGTCGTTCGTACAGTAAATTGGACCTGTAAAACCCTTTTTAACGAGAAAAGGAATTCTACCAATATGGTCAATGTGTGCGTGTGTTACAAGAAGAAATGAAAGGTCTTTCGGCTCAAAATTAAATTGATAATTTAGTTTATCGTGCTCCTTTTCTTGAAAACTTCCGCAATCAACGGCAAAGTTTGTGTAAGTGTTATTGGGGTAGTCAATATGGCAGTGTATACAACTGCCAGTTACTTCTGGACTTGCAGATGTAAATTCTACATTTGGTCTAAGGTCATTTGACCGCTTATCCATATATAATCCCTCCTTCGAGATTTGTCTTCATTATATATATAATAAATTACATAGTCAATGAATTTCTTTAAAATAAGCAAAAAACGACAATAATTTACATATTGCATAAAATATTTAATTGTGATATTATATACACGAAATAGGGAAAGAATAATATTATATAGTAAAAGAAAATGAAAGGAGCAACATTGAAAGAGCTAAAAAATTAGTAAAAGTCAATGTAAGAAGATATGAATGTAGAAAACTTAATTATAGAAGCAGAAAAACTATTAGAAGAAAATCTACAAGATTCTGTTTTAAGAGTATTAAAGAAGTTACCAGAAGACAAAAAAGAAAAACTTGCACAAGAAATATTGGATTTAGATTTTGAACAACTAAAAAGATTATATAAAGAAACACAAGAGACTCCAGAAATTCTAGAAAAAAAGCTAGATCATATGAATTATGTTGATAAATATAAATTGTCACCTGAAAAGACAAATCAATATACACAGTTAGGAGAAGACATAATAAAAAATGGCAATTACGCAGTTGTTACCATGGCGGGAGGTCAAGGTACAAGACTAGGGCATAAAGGACCAAAAGGAACATTTAAAATAGATGTAGAACCAGAGCCAAAATATTTATTTCAAATATTAGCTGAAAATCTAGAAGAAGCTAACAAAAAATATGGAATAGTAATTCCATGGTACATAATGACAAGTACAGAAAATGATAAAGAAACTGAAGAGTTTTTTAAAAAGCATAACTATTTTGGATATCCACAAAACTCAGTAAAATTCTTTACACAAGGTAATTTACCATTATTATTTACTAATGGAAGTTTAGTTTTAGATAAAGACTATAATATCAAAATTGCTGCAGATGGAAATGGTTGCATATATAAATCTATGAAAAAAGCTGGAATACTAGATGAAATGAAGAAAAATAATATAAAATGGGTATTTATTGGTGCAGTGGATAATGCTTTATTAAATATGGTTGATCCAATTTTAATAGGACTTGCAATAGATGAAAAACATGAAATTGCATCAAAATCAATTCCTAAAAATAGTCCAAAAGAAAGAGTTGGAGTATTCTGCAAAGCAAATGGAGTTCCATCTGTAATTGAATATAGTGAGCTACCAGAAGAAATGGCAGAAATGAGAGATGAAGATGGAGAATTATTGTATGGTGAAGCACATATAATGTGTAATTTATATACATTAGAAGCATTAGAAAAAATTGCTGAAATTGATTTACCATATCATGTAGCAAACAAGAAAACAGATTATATGAATGAAGATGGAGAATACATTGAAGTAACAGAACCAAATGCATATAAATTTGAGGCATTTATATTTGATGCATTTAATTATTTTGATGATATGTCAATTTTAAGAGGAAGAAGAGAAGAAGACTTTGCTCCAGTAAAAAATAAGGAAGGAAATGACAGCCCAGAAACAGCAAGAAAACTATACAACGACTATCATTCAAAAAAATAGATTCTTAAGAGTGCTTTTGGGTGTTTTTGGGGACATGTCATTATAAAATATCTCGTATCAAAAATAAACTTTATAGGTTTGATGTAAAGGTTCAAAAATGGAGGATTTTAAATGGAAAATTGTAAAATTAATAATTTGTTTAGTTTGGATGAATCTATTGCAAAAGATTTACTAATTAAATATACATATCCTTGGGAAGTATTACCACATATTGGCGAATTTATATTAGAACTTGGGAAGAAACTTCCAAAAGATGAATATAATAAAATAGGGGAAGATGTTTGGATTCATAAAACGGCAAATGTTTTTGAGTCTGCATATATTCATGGCCCTGCTATTATATGCAAAGATGCAGAAATAAGACATTGTGCATTTATCAGAGGTAATGCAATAGTAGGAGAAGGAGCTGTTATTGGAAATTCAACAGAGCTTAAGAATGTAATTATTTTCAATAAATGTGAGGTTCCACATTATAATTATGTAGGTGATTCAATATTGGGTTATAGAGCTCATATGGGTGCTGGTTCTATTACTTCAAAC
>CALXJR010000006.1 GCA_944388675.1 uncultured Clostridia bacterium | reverse complement strand
TATTTTGTATGTCAAAGAAAGTTATGGTATTTTGTAAATGAAATAAACATGGAACAAAATAGTGAATTAGTTTCTATTGGAAAAATATTAGATGAAACAAGTTATAAAAGAGAGAAAAAGAGTATTCTTATAGATAATACTATCAATATTGATTTTATAAAGAATGGAGCTATATTACATGAAGTAAAGAAAACAAAGTCAATAGAAGAAGCGGGCATATGGCAATTAAAATATTATATGTATTATTTACAAAAAAGAGGAGTACAAACGATAAAAGCAGAAATTGACTTTCCATTATTGAGAGAGAAGAAAGAAATCATACTAGAAGATGATGATATTAAAATTTTAGAAAATGTTGTTAAAAACATAAATGATATTGCATCTGAAGAAAAGCCACCACAAAAAATAGATGAAAAAATATGTAAAAAATGTGCATATTATGATTTATGTTATGTATAGGAGGGAAAATGAAACAGTCATATTATTTGTATAGAAGCGGTAGAATACAAAGAAAAGATAATACTATAGAAGTTGTGTACAAAGACAATACAAAAAAATCAATTCCAATAGAACGAGTAGATGACATATATGTTATGACAGAATTTGATTTTAATACTAGTTTATTAAATTTTATAGGAAGATATGGAATACCAATTCACTTTTTTAATTATTATGGATTTTATACAGGAACATATTATCCCAAAGAACAATTTGTGTCAGGTAAATTGTTAATTAAACAAGTAGAAAGTTATACAAATCCTAATAAAAGATTAGAGATTGCAAAAGCTTTCATAGAAGCTGCAAGCTATAATATTAATAGAAATTTAGTTTATTATAATAATAGAGGTAAAAATTTAGATCCCTGGATGAAAGAAATATCTTATTTTAGAAAACAAATTGATTTATGTAAAAGTGTGGAAGAATTAATGGGTATAGAAGGAAACATAAGAAAATGTTATTACGATTCATGGAATACAATAATAAATCAAGATATAGCATTTGAAAAAAGAGTAAAAAATCCACCAGATAATGCAATAAATTCATTGATATCATATGTAAATACTATTATATATACAAGAGTACTTTCTGAAATATATAAAACACAACTAAATCCAACAATAAGTTATTTACATCAACCTTCTGAAAGAAGATTTTCACTTTGTTTAGATGTTGCTGAGATTTTTAAACCAATTTTAGCAGACAGATTAATATTTTCAATGTTAAATAAGAAACAAATAACAGAAAATGATTTTGAGAAGAATTTAAACTTTCTATACATAAAAGATAGTGCAAGAAAGAATATCACAAAAGAAATGGATAAAAGATTACAGACTGTTATAAAACATAAAACTTTAGGTAGAGAAGTGTCTTATGAATATTTAATTAGACTAGAATTGTACAAACTAATAAAATATTTGACAGAAGATATAAAATATGAAGGGTTTAAAATTTGGTGGTAATATGTATGTTATTTTAGTTTATGATATTAATTTAGAAGAAAAATCGGGTCAGAAGATACTAAATAAAGTGTTTAAAACCTGTAAGAAATATTTAATTCATATACAAAATTCGGTTTTTGAAGGTGAATTATTAGAATCGCAAGCAATAAAACTAAAGGCGGAGCTAGATAAATATATAAGAAAGGAAAAAGATAGTGTAATTTTGTTTAAAAGTAGAAACTCCAAATGGTTAGATAAAGAATTTCTGGGAAAGATAGAGGATGATAAAACTTCTAACTTTTTATAAAATAACTGTCGATTAATATTAATGCTTAAAATTAGTCTTTTCGACAGAGGCAGAAAGTGTATATATATAAATATTTTTCTGAAATTGTCTAGAAATTTGTATAGTAATGTGTTATTATAACTATACATGGACAGATTATATGTATGTATTATGCTAAAAATCAGAGCAAAAACACTAACCTGTATTAATATAAATAAATTAGAATGTAAATATTGGATCAAAGATAACTTTTGAAGATGGAAAAGTTTTAAGTATTAATATAAATAAATTAGAATGTAAATCTAACAAAAGAAATTTTGCAAATATTAAATAAACACGTATTAATATAAATAAATTAGAATGTAAATGGGCTATTCTTAAATCATTTATTACTACTGTATTTGGTATTAATATAAATAAATTAGAATGTAAATTAAAATATTTTTCTTCTTCTCCTTTATATAATTTAAGTATTAATATAAATAAATTAGAATGTAAATAGTAGTGTGTGAATTGAATCTGTATCACTGTATAGTATTAATATAAATAAATTAGAATGTAAATGTATATAAAGTAAGTAGAATAATATTTTTATATTTATGTATTAATATAAATAAATTAGAATGTAAATACTATTGTTGAATCTAATTTTATTTTTTCTTTCATGTATTAATATAAATAAATTAGAATGTAAATTTTAAAGTAACAAGAGGAGCTTTAAAACAGTATATGCGTATTAATATAAATAAATTAGAATGTAAATATAAATTTTTATAACTTTGTAAGACAATCTGATGTAGTATTAATATAAATAAATTAGAATGTAAATGAATTAGCAGTACAAACATATACAGTACCGTTTAGGTATTAATATAAATAAATTAGAATGTAAATGTAAAAGGGCAAAAACAGAGAGCAAGAATAGATGGCGTATTAATATAAATAAATTAGAATGTAAATTATGATGTCCAATACTTTTGAGATTAAAATTCCATGTATTAATATAAATAAATTAGAATGTAAATATTGGAACTAAAATAACTTTTGAAAATAAAGAAGTAGTATTAATATAAATAAATTAGAATGTAAATTTTTTAACAAACTTGTACTAGTTTTTTATATTAAGGTATTAATATAAATAAATTAGAATGTAAATCTTGTATTACTCTTAAAATTAAATAATTGTCATCTGTATTAATATAAATAAATTAGAATGTAAATTTTATTTTATTATAGTCTTCTTCATCAAAATAAAAGTATTAATATAAATAAATTAGAATGTAAATGATTTAAAAGAAAAAAGTGATATTTCTGATGTTTTGTATTAATATAAATAAATTAGAATGTAAATATATTAGTTTTTATTATTCCATAGTTTTGAACTACGTATTAATATAAATAAATTAGAATGTAAATGACGATTGTTATCAATATGTTAAATGGGAAGATTTTGTATTAATATAAATAAATTAGAATGTAAATAGTTAAAACATCTTTTCCATAACCACCTACTTTTCGTATTAATATAAATAAATTAGAATGTAAATGTATTTTTAATTTGTTGTAAATTTACTGCCATTCTGTATTAATATAAATAAATTAGAATGTAAATACACTTTCCGCACTTAACTAAACCACATAAAAAAGAGTATTAATATAAATAAATTAGAATGTAAATAACATAGCTAAATTAAGGCTAGATAGAGATATAGCGTATTAATATAAATAAATTAGAATGTAAATTTATTTGCAGAAAAGTTCTTTGCAGATGGAGAGTCTAGTATTAATATAAATAAATTAGAATGTAAATCATTTAGCGGACTTTCTTCCTTTAAATGTCCATACGTATTAATATAAATAAATTAGAATGTAAATATTAATTTTTTTAATTTTGTCAGACAATCAGATGTAAGTATTAATATAAATAAATTAGAATGTAAATCTTTATAAAATTCAACTCTTAAATTATTAAAAGTTCCGTATTAATATAAATAAATTAGAATGTAAATTCAATTTTTTTATTTCTTCTCTTAGCTCATCTGCGTATTAATATAAATAAATTAGAATGTAAATTTGTTTGTGTCTATGTTGTAATTATGGAACTAATAGTATTAATATAAATAAATTAGAATGTAAATTATTATTAATTTGTTTATTTAAAGGTACTAATTCTGGTATTAATATAAATAAATTAGAATGTAAATGTCCAAGAAGTATTAAGTACTTCGAATAAATCAGGTATTAATATAAATAAATTAGAATGTAAATACAACAAGTGATATAAAGGTAGGAGATAAAGTAAAGTATTAATATAAATAAATTAGAATGTAAATTGGGTACTCTATGCTAACAAATTACGACAAAAAAGAGTATTAATATAAATAAATTAGAATGTAAATAAAAATACAGAATTGTTAGCACAAAAGCAAACAGGTATTAATATAAATAAATTAGAATGTAAATCTTGAAGCAGGACAAGTTCTAAGAGAAGGAGATTAGTATTAATATAAATAAATTAGAATGTAAATTTAATATATGTATCAAAAAAAGAATTTACTAACGAGTATTAATATAAATAAATTAGAATGTAAATCATGTTGTTCACCATCTTTCTTCTGTTAAAGGTTTGTATTAATATAAATAAATTAGAATGTAAATTTGACATCAACAGGACACGTAAGACGTGAATTAAAAGTATTAATATAAATAAATTAGAATGTAAATTCGATATATTTTAAACAGTTTTCTGCTTCTTTTTTAGTATTAATATAAATAAATTAGAATGTAAATTATACTGCAAAAGGAAACACAAACGGAGGAGATATAGTATTAATATAAATAAATTAGAATGTAAATGATTTTTCTCAAATATTATATTGTTCTACTACTTTTGTATTAATATAAATAAATTAGAATGTAAATGAATGTGGTTTTAAACAAGAAGCTGAAATTGATATGTATTAATATAAATAAATTAGAATGTAAATCTATTACTAAAGTTGTAGACAAAATAGGAGATTTTACGTATTAATATAAATAAATTAGAATGTAAATGCTTTTAGTGTGGTTTTCGGAGTTATATCAGGAATAAGTATTAATATAAATAAATTAGAATGTAAATGCAAATGACAATGTAATTAGACTTCCTAAAAACAAGGTATTAATATAAATAAATTAGAATGTAAATACACCACTACAGTTTTTTATAACAAGAGATGCAGTACGTATTAATATAAATAAATTAGAATGTAAATTTATTTTTTGAAACTATTTCTTTTATTGATTTTAGTATTAATATAAATAAATTAGAATGTAAATTGATTTCATTCATATAGACTTTAGCGTAGTGCTTGGTATTAATATAAATAAATTAGAATGTAAATTGTTACAACGTCGTAACCATAACCACCGACTTTTGTATTAATATAAATAAATTAGAATGTAAATTATAAATAGAGGTCAGCACTTGTATTTGGTATTATGTATTAATATAAATAAATTAGAATGTAAATAGCAATACAGCAGAGGGCGAGTACATAACTTTAAGTATTAATATAAATAAATTAGAATGTAAATGCGTTCAACACAGTTTGTTTTTGTTGTTCTGTTAGTATTAATATAAATAAATTAGAATATAAATAATGATACCCATTATACGATAAATAGGTCATATCCCTTATTAATATAAATTATATTAGAATGTAAATTTTTTCTCTAATAGATGACCTGTATCACGTAATATTGTATTAATATAAATATATTAGAATGAAAATGGCAACGTATCTTATATTTTGTTTAATTATAGAAAATTTTTATAAATGGCACTATTGATTTTTTATATTTTATAAAATATAATTTCTTAAGCAAGAGAGGAAAGAATTCCTTAAGCTTTTAATCAAAGAAGTTTTTAGTTTTTTTGAACTTTGTTAAATACTTATTGATTAGTTTTTTGGCTAACTTTGTATTTAACAAAGTTTTTTTACTTAAATTTTACGATATTTTCTCTCTAAATATATTATTAAGATTAGATAACAAGTATTAAAATATAAGAATTCAAAGCAGGTTTTAATATAAATTGATAATTAAATGAAGATTATAGCTCAAAACTTCATATTCAATTTACTTTTCCCTTCTAATATGTTATATATGAATATAAAAGATAGTAAAATATGGAGGAATAGATGGATCCAATATTTCAATACATAGACAAAAACATACAAAGGAACGGAAAACTAAAAGAAAACTTTAATTTAGACGATTATAAAACAAAAGACTCAAGGCTCTTTGACTTTAACGATGGCGCAGAAGACGGCATAATGTTATACCATCTTGATTTAGAGCCAGATAATACTTTTGTAGAAAAAATCATAAAGAAAATCAATAAACTTAAAGAAAATAATATCTCAAAAGTATACAATGAAATAGAAAAACTATATAATCCACACAAAGAAAAACCAATAAAAACATTACCAAATATTGATGCCATATTAGACAATATAAGAGAAAACGAAGAAAATCTAAAAACTGACATAATATTAAAACTTGCCATAACAATAATAATGAACACATACAATATAGAAACAATGAAATTAGGAATAGCCTTATTTGGTCTAACAGACATTTCAGACATAAAAGCCATAGTAGAAGTAATAGAAAAATTAGCATTATGTGATGAATTCACACTATATGCAGTTCATGCAATATTATTATGGGATAATGCAAATGAAGTTATATTTATGCTAGCAAAAAAAGTAGATGGATGGGGAAAAATTCATTTAGTAAATAAACTAGAAGTAAAAAATGAGAATATAAAAGAATGGCTCATAACAGATGGATGTTATAATAAAGTTGACTTTTCATATTTAGCAAGACCTATTGCAGACAAAATAAATTTAATAGAAGTATTACATAGAGACAATCTAAATAAAAAACAACTTAAAGGAATAAATAATATAATGGAAGGTCTATTAGAAGAAGATAGCCCAATAATAGGAATGAAAAAAGAAAAAAACACAACAGAAATATTTGAATCATATTTAGAACAATTTAAAAAAGTAATGGATGACATAAACTTTTACCATGTTTTAGTACTTATATCAAATTATATATATAAAAAAAGGAAAAAAAGCGAAGAAGAAGAATACATCTTTGCTAAAATAGGATACCTACTAGAAAGTAAAAAATCTGTAGATACTTTAAGAAAAGCAATATTAGAAGGCAGTCCATTTGAAATAAAACAAGCAATCGAAATAATCTCAATAGATCCAAATATAGATTTAAAAAACGAGGTATTTAGCATTTATGCAAAAAATCCATTTAAAAATTATACTGCTTTTGCATACCTTTTAAAAACAAGAAAATATAAACAAAAAGCAATAGAACTTATGGAAAACTCTCAAAATTTTAAATCTCATTATGAAAAGCCAGAGCCCATTTTATTGAGTAATGATAGTTATTATTCAAACTTAGCATTAATCATACAGATTTTAAGTCCTTATCCATTTATATGTAATGATATTGTAGCAGCAGGTTTAATGTCAAGAGTAATGCATCCACGAATGGCAGCGCTAAAGACAATAGAAATTTGGAAACAAAAATCAAAAAAGAAGATAAAGGACTTCCCAGAAATCATATTAAAAGCTCTAAAAAAATTACAAAAAAATGAAATTATCAAATCAAATAAAGAAGCCATAAATAAATTATTAGGAATAAAAGAAGACCTAAGTAATTATATAGAGCCAGAAGTGTATATAGAATCGGATAAAAAACAAAAAGATATTAATTTAGATTTATTTAGTGATAATATTGATACATTATTTACACCACAAATTATATATAGAGGAAATGATTACTACAAAAATAATATGATATATTCATGTATTAAAACTAATAATAAATACATTGCATATGTGCAAGGTTCAGAATTTGGAAAAGAATACGAAGTAGAAATAGAAATGAATGGTACAATTATAAAAAATATGAAATGTAATTGCCCATATGAAGAAAACTGCAAGCACGAATATGCAACAATACTTTGGCTTAGAGAAAATTTAGACTCTAATAAAAGTCACATATAAAAAGGCTTATTTTTAATAAAAGAAACAATTTTATAAGAAAGGAAAAAAAGATATGAAAAGTAGTTTTAATGGAATATTAGGATTTGCAATTGGAGATGCAATGGGTGTGCCATTAGAATTTGTCCAAAGGCAAAAACTTATAAATGATCCAGTAACTGAGATGTTAGGTTATGGAAGTCATAATGTACCAAAAGGAACTTGGTCTGATGACACTTCTATGACATTAGCAACAATAGATTCAATTATAAATACTGGAAAAATAGATTATACAGATATTGCAAGTAATTTTTTGAAATGGTTTAAAGATGCTAAATATACAGCTACTGATAAAGTATTTGATATTGGAAGAACTACATTACATGCGCTTGCTAACATTGAACAATCTATGAGTAATGCCACAGACTGTGGAGAAAAAAGTGAATATAGTAATGGAAATGGTTCCTTAATGAGAATATTACCAATAGCTTATTATTGCTACAAGCAATCCCAAAATAATAAAATGAGCAATGAAAAAGTTCTAGAGATAGTAAGTGGAGTATCTTCAATAACACATGCACATGAAATAAGTATTTTAGGCTGTTATATTTACACAATGTATGCAATAAGATTACTAAATGGAGATAATAAATATAATTCTTATGAACATATAAAAAATCTAGATTATTCAAAGTTTTCAAAAGATAGCCTTTCACGATATGACAGGATACTAAAAGACGATATTTCAAAATTAGATATTAATGAAATAAAATCTTCTGGATATATTGTTGATACTTTAGAAGCAACCTTATGGGTTTTATTAAATACAAGTAACTATAATCAAGCAATAATTGGAGCAATTAATCTAGGAAACGATACTGACACAATTGGAGCTTGTACAGGTGGACTAGCAGGAATAATATATGGAGAAGATACAATTAATAGTAACTGGAAGAATTCTTTATTAAAAAAAGAATATATACAGGATTTATGTGAAAAATTTGATGATAAATTAAATAATTTTAAAGGAGATAACGTATGAATCAAGTGTTAGTTAAATTAAGTTCTACAGAAATTATTAACAATAATTTAGACTAGTATAAAGAAAGGATTATCAACAATGAAAGTGCTAACAATCAAACAACCATGGGCTACATTAATTATGGAAGGATATAAACGTTTTGAATTTAGAAGTTGGCAAACAAAATACAGAGGAGATTTGCTTATACATGCTGGAAAAGGAATAGACAAAGAAGCGGTAAATAGATTAAAAAAGTACTTGCCAGAAGAATTACCCAAAGGCAAAATATTAGGAAAAGTAAAGATTATAGATTGCATAAAATGTGATGAGAATTTCAAAAATAAATGCTTACAAGAAAATAAAGATGTTTATGCTAAAAGTAGCTTTAAGGAGAACTATGCTTGGCAATTAGAAGTAGAAGAAGTATATAAAGAACCAATTGAAGCAAAAGGTCAACTTGGACTTTGGAACTATGAAAGATAAACAAAAATATAATAAAACTGGAGGGATATTTTTGACTAAATTAGACAATGATACAATTGTGCGTAAAGTTTATGATGACATTGAAATCATCCAATTTAAAAGATTATTACAATATCCAAATTTAGTCCATGGATATACATTAAAAAAGCATGAAATAAATTTTAGCAAGAAAATAGAAAATAAAGAGACATTAGAAAATTGTTATGAAAGAATATCAAAAGCATTAGAAATAGATAAATCCAAAATAGTTCATCCACATCAAACACATACAAATAATGTAGAAGTTGTAAATTTTGCAGATGAAGAATTTGAGAATGTTGATGGACTTATAACAAATAAAAAAGATTTATTACTTTGTACTACATCTGCAGATTGTGTTTCTCTGCTTTTTTATGATGATAATAAAAAAGTAATAGGAGATGTACATTCTGGTTGGAGAGGAACGGTACAAAAAATTAGTAGAAAAGCAGTAGAAAAGATGATTAAAGAATATAATTGTAATCCTAAAGACATAATCTGCTGTATATGCCCAAGTGTAAGAAAATGCCATTTTGAAGTAGAAGAAGATGTTATGAAAATATTTAAAAATGAATTTGAATATACTGGCAAAATAGACAAAATAATATCTTTAGGAAGAGTAGTAGATAATAAGCAAAAATATAATATTGATACAATTTTAATAAACAAAATATTATTAAAAGATATAGGCTTACAACATCAAAATATTATTGATTGTGGCATATGTACTATATGTAATTCAGATGATTTCCATTCTTATAGAGTAGAAAAAGAAAACTTTGGAATAAATGGAGCTTTCATAGGAATGAAATAAAATTACCGTCAACATAATGCGGAAAACAATAGTAAAATATTAAATGGAGATGTATTATGAGTAATAATATAGAAATATTAAAAGGAGATATAACAAAATTAGAAGTAGATGCAATAGTAAATGCTGCAAATACTAGTTTATTAGGTGGAGGTGGAGTTGATGGAGCAATACATAGAGCTGCAGGTCCACTATTATTAGAAGAATGTAAAAAATTAAATGGCTGCAAAGTAGGAGAAGCAAAAATAACAAAAGGTTATAATTTAAAGGCAAAATATATTATACATACTGTTGCACCAATATGGTATGATCCTATATTAAAAAATAAAGAAGAGCTATTAAGAAATTGTTATATAAATTCATATAAAATAGCCAAAGACAACAATATAAAGACTATAGCTTTTCCATGCATAGGAATGGGAGTTTATAGTTGTCCAACAGAAATAGGAACAAAAATTTCTATAACAGAAGCATTAAATAATGCTACTTATTTTTCAAAAATATACTTAGTATGTTTTAATGATAAAGAATATAATTATTATTTAGAATATTATAGAAAGTTGATGTTAAAAAATGGATTTTAAACAAAATTGCTGGATTGTTTTTAATAAACCTTTTGGTGATGAAAGAAATGATTATAATTTAGTAGAAAAATATCAAGAAAATTGTATTTCAAAAAAAATATTTGGAATGGGTTGGCATTATAAAGATGATACTAACTATAAACAGATAAATGAAATAGTAAAAGGAAAAAATATTAGAGATTTTAACTTAGAAGAAATTTTAAAATTATATGAACAAGTTTGGAATGAATCAGCATTAAATTCCTTAAAGAACTATTATAATATCAAAGAGAATGACTTGATAATTACAAGATTAATAAATGGAAATTATTATATAGGAAAAGTTAAAGGAACTCCATATCATTGTAATAAAAAAGATATGATAGAAAATGATGAATCAACAGAAAGATTTAGTTGGTGTTGCGATGTAGAAGAGTGGAAGATGTTTTCTAAAAGTAATTTGCCAGGACATATTGTGGGTAGATTGTCTCAAAAAAGACAAAAAACCATTCAAAGAATTGCAGAAACTGAAGATGATAAAATAATAAAAAAATTAATGTATAATATTTACTATGGAAAAGATGAAAAAATAGAGTTAAATAAAGAAAACTATACAAGTGCATTAAGTTATATGGATTTAGAAGACCTAGTATTTTCTTATATAATAAGAGAAAATAAAGAATATATCTTATACCCATTCCAATGTAAAATAAATGATATAAAATATGAATTTGATTTAGTTAATAAAAATGATATAAATAAACATATAACTTGTCAGGTAAAAAATAAAGCTAAAATAGATTATAATAATTATATTGAAGATGTAGAACAAGGAAAATATGAAAAAATTTATTTGTTTTCTGGAATAGCATCAAGTCCAAAAGATTATAACATTAGACAAAAAGAGAATGATAGATTAAAAATAATAGATAAAGAAAAATTGTATAATTACCTCATTTCTGATGATATTACCATAAAAGTACTAAAAGAAAAACTTAGTAAATTTTATTTAATTAAGACTAACTATTAATTAGTTAGTCTTAATTATTTTATAATAAAACAGAATTTTAAATATACTTAAACACTTCTTCAGGATATAATATTTTCTTTCCACTTTTAAATTCATCAATATCAATCCAAAGTGCTCTATAATGTGAGTTATCATCATCTACATAATATTCATCTTTATACTGTTCATCTGGAATATCTATAGAATAAAATAAAACTAACTCATGAGCATTTTTACCATTATAATAAAAAATATTTTCAGAAATACCAAGAAAATCTTTTATAGTAATATTAGTTCCTGTCTCTTCTAAGAATTCTCTTTTAAGAGCATCCTGACTCTTCTCAAGAAAGTTTATTCCTCCTCCTAAGCATCTGTAAAAAGTTTGTTTTTTTACTTTGTCATAGCCTTCACCAACTAGCAATTTGTTATCTCGAATGCATAAACCTAAAACAATTGGTCTAATTTCCTTGTACTTGTCCATAATAAATCACATTCCTTTCTTTTTAATTTTATTTTATATTTTTTATAAAAAGTAGACCTAATCAAATTACAAATTTCTTAAACTTATATTATTAATTATAATAGATTCCTCATTTTCGCCAATTAACTCAAGACTTACTTCATTAACCATACAACTAAAAGAGCAATTAAAATCTTCAAAACCTTCTAAGCTTTCTGCTTGCCCCAATGTAATATGAGGAACATATTTAATAGATTTCTTATAATGAGATGGTAAAATCTTCTCATAAATTTCATCATGTAACTTAATTATTTCTTCATAGCCTTTTGAACAGTCTAAAAAAATATACCCATCATCTGACAATGAAACACCTTTAAACTCAACTTTAAAAGGTGACCAAGTGCTTAACAAATCAAATAATTTGTAAGATAACTCGTCATCACTAATAGAATCTGAAAAAGGAAAAACAAGAGTAATATGAGGAGAAACCTTATCTGCAAGCTTATCATACTTTTTCCTTATTTCTTGTATTTTATCTATATTATCGAATTTTGGAAAAATTAAAATGTCACGCTTTCCAATATTATTGTACATAATAAATACCATCCTTTTCTGATTTATAAGCCACTAATAAAGAATCATACCAGCACCTAAATCTTCATTTGGTCTTGAAATAAATCCAAACCTTTCATAAAAAGCTTCCATTCCTTTAGATGCCCCTAAATAAGTCCTAATATTAGGATTTACTTTCTTATATATATTAATTTGATTTATTAAGCATTCCATTATTTTGCTACCGATGTGTTTATTTTGATAACTAGGAATTACCATAATATCATTAATATATAAGAAAATAGTTTTATCACCTAAAAGTCTGCCATATCCTATAATCTGATTATCATCATATACACATAGAGAATATAGCGTGTTTTCCAAAGCTTCTTTTACAATATTTTCGTCACGAACGCCCCAACCAACAGCTTCAGTTAAAAAATTAAATTCAGAAGGTAGGGGAGTTTTATTTATATATTTAATCATACCAATCACCTAAATTCTTTTAGATACAATCATATCTCGTACTATATAATTATTCTTTTTATAAAAGTTAAATCCTCTTTTATTTGGACCAAAAACTTCTATGTTAATTCTTTTGCAATCTATAGATTTAAAATAATCTTCCATCTTATCTAATAAAGCTTTACCAACACCATGTCCTCTAATATCATTTTTCACAATTAGCTCAGAAAGCTTACCAGTTTTAGCACAATCATTGGTCAATTGATCTATTTCATCCTTTTCTTCAACTACTCCAATTATTAAACCAACGATTTTTCCATCTTGACTTGCTAAAAGTACTTTTCCATTTTGATTTTTTACTTCATCCATATCTAATTTAAACATATCTTCTCTATAATTTGGAAGAAGTACTTGTGTATGCCAGTCATCTATATCAATTAAATAATTTTGAAGATCAACAATCAAATCTTTTACTTGTTCATCATATTTTTTATCATAATCAATTATTTCCATTATAAAAACCCCCATTATTTCTGAGCTACAATTTCATATAATACTCTTTTTAATTCAATTCCATCTTCTTTTTTATGGCTCTCTACATATTTGTTAAATAATTCTGGTTCAATATATGTTTTATGTACATTGTTAGAAGGTGCAATTTCCGAAAAATCATCTAATATTGGTGTTTTTAATAGTAAAGCAAGAAGGTCGTCTTTAGTCTTATAGTACTCATATTGAATTATTTCCTCAAATTTTACTTTTTTAAATCCTGCCTTTTTAATGTTTTCTAAATCAATTTGACTAATAGACACTTCATCTTTAAAAGCTTGACCACGACCAAATAGTTGTTTTAATTCCCAGCAGTCATATTTATCAACACCTTCTACAATTAAATAACCGCTATCTGAAAGTACATTATAAATCTGTTTTGCATCAATTATTGTATGTCTTGCACAAACAACATCAAACAAATTATTTGGAAATGTTAAATTTAAATTATCCATACAAACAAATTTAACCCTCTTATTTGGATAATTTAGCTTATTTTTGTTAGCTGTTTCAATCATTTTAGAAGAAAAATCAGTACCTATTATCATTCCTACATCAGGAATAAATTCTAATGCTTTTTCACCACCACCTGTTCCTAAATCTAATAATAAAGATGTGGAATTTGTGACATTTTTGATTATTTGATAAAAATCCCACTTAGATTCTTGTTTAGTTGTATACTTTATATCTGAAAAATCCCAATTACCAATCTCTTCATATCTTTTTAATTCATCTTCTTGCATTAAAATTATTCCTTTCTTCCTAAATATTTAATAATTCCATGATAATGTGGTTTACCATGTGATAAATCAAGACTAAATTCATCAGAAACCATAATAGTTTTAAAATCTGCAAATAAATCTAAAATCTCTTTTTTCGTAAAGTAACTCATATAGGTATTTTCACTTCTTTTATAAAAAATATTATTATCTAATTTATCAAAATCAGAATTTAACTCACGCTTTTTAAAACCAGGATCTGCTATAGAAAAAACAGAAATATAGACCATGCCTCCTGAACATAAACCCTCTTTTATGTTTTTAATAATTTCATGCACATCATCTTTGTGTAAAAAGTGAAGAACACATCTAGAAATTATCAAATTATACTTATTTTTTTCAATTTCAAAATTTCTAATATCATCTTGTACAAATGTTAAATTTGGCACATTTTTACATGCCTCTAAGGCTGTGTTAGATAAATCTACACCAGTAACATTAAACCCTTGCCTAGCAAGTAAGACTGAACACTTACCTTGACCAATACCTAAATCTAAAACATGATGTCCATTAACTAATTTTAAATATCTTTCTAAGGGTTCATCTAATTTTAAATTCTTAACATTATAAGATTCACAATTAACTGGATTACCTTTCATAACTTCCCCTCCAATAATATATTAAAACAATAAACATATTTTGTAAACATTTAGCAAAAAAACATTTACATTATAGAATTTAATAAATTTTATTGCTATAATCATTTTTGACAATTTAATTGTAACTAATTACAAAAAAATTATATCATTAATACACATTCTGTGTTATAATTGTGGAAAAATGGAGGTCGTTATGAGCGAATATTGGGATATTTATGATGAAAACAGAAGAAAGACCGGTAAAGTAGTAGAAAGAGGTAATTACGATTTTAAACCAGGAGAATATCACATTGTTGTAACAGGCATTATTCTAAATTCTAAAAATGAAATATTAATAACCAAAAGAGCTCCTTATAAAAAATTTGGACTAATGTGGGAATGTAATGGGGGGTCTATTTTATCAGGAGAAACAAGCTTGCAAGGCATATTAAGAGAACTGAAAGAAGAAATAGGTGTAGAATTTAAGGAAAAAGATGCAATTTTCTTAAAAACAGTAAAGGGCGGTAAAAAATATCCAGATTTTAAAGATTTATGGCTATTTAGAAAAGATGTAAAAAAAGAAGAAATAACATTTCCAGACGGTGAAGCAATAGATTATAAATGGGTTACTATTGACGAATTCATGAAAATGTATAATAATGAAATAGTTCCAACAGTAGATTTTGGGATAGAAGAATATAAATTAGCATTAAGTAAATAAAATACTATCACTATAAGAAAATAATAATTTAATATTTTGAACAAAAGAAGAAACAGTGAGGGATAACTGTTTCTTTTTAAAATTCAAAAACACTTAGGGAAAAAACACTTTTAAAAGAATACTAAGTTTACATATTATAATATATATTAAATTGATCTAGAAAGTAAAATAAGCTAAAACCTAAGATTTAAAGCAAAATAGAAATTTATGTATTTTAAATCAATTTAAAGAATAATTTAAATATTAAAAAGAATATAGAAAAATGTAACAAAAATTTAATAAAACCTCAAAG
The DNA here is from genome assembly GCA_944388675.1 of uncultured Clostridia bacterium. Taxonomy (GTDB): domain Bacteria; phylum Bacillota; class Clostridia; order TANB77; family CAG-508; genus CAG-245. The sequence continues at coordinate 13,129 of CALXJR010000006.1, read as the reverse complement.
AATGCCTTCCGCAAGTGGGTTTTTAAAGCTTTAAAAAACAAAGAAAAATACCTGTTGAAAAAAACATTAAAACGTGTGATAATCAAAACGTAATATAATAAGTAAACATAATCGAAGAAAATATTAAAAAAAGATTGAAAAATGCTCAAAAATGGCGTATAATTAATAATAGTGATAAAAAAATAAGGAGGAGTATTATGCAACAAAAAATTTATAAGGTAATAGCGGCACTATTAGCAGTAACAATTATGTATGCAAGTTTTCTACCTGTTCTAAGCTATGCTGCAGATAGCTTACTAACAGCAAGTGAACTTGAAAATCAAAAAACATCAACAAACAACAAAAATGTTGAGTTTGATGTGTACTATGATGACAACACACACTCGAAATCAATTGACATAGATAGTACAGACACAAAATTAAATATATCGTTAAATGTAAAGGAAGCTGGATATCTAAAAGATATTTCAGTTAGTTTTGCTGATTCAAATTTCTTAATTGCAAACAATGAAGATAATCCAGATGCAATAAAGAACTTTGATGAAACAAACAAAGTAATTGAATTTAATCAAATAAATTTTGGAAACAATGTTATAAAAACAATAAATATTTCTGCAGATAAACAAGATAAAATAAATGAAAACATGTTGAATAAAGATAATTCAATATCTTTAAATGCAACATATGTAAACGCGGAAGGAAAAGAAGAGCAAATTTCAAAAACAATAGTTGTACATACTGGCTGGAAAACAAATTCAGGTAAAGCTGTTGTAACATATGAAACAATAAAATATATTCCTTATGTTGCAAATGGAAACAACAAATTAATAATCCAAGGTAAAGTAACTTCTGGATTAGAAACAAGTGTATTACCAATAAAATCAACACAAATAAATATAACAGCTCCTCAAATAAATAATGAATATCCAGAAAGTGTTACAGTAATTGCAAACAATACTTTAGCAACAAATGGAGATGAAACTGGATTAAACTTTACCCAAGAAAATTGGACATATGATAAACAAACAGGAAAAATCATAATAGATGTAGAAAACAATCCTGTTAATGGACAAATTTCTTGGAAAAAGAACGTATTAGATGAATACATAGTAACATATATATATCCATCAGAAGTATATGAACAAATAAAAGATAAAGCAGTTCAAGTAAATTATGAAGCTGAAACAAATATTGTAATATATAATGATGGAACAGGAACAACAAATCTAAATGCAAGTGTAAATGGTTATACATATCAACAAGAAAAATTAGGGGATATAATGGATATAACAACGGAAGTAACACCAAGCTTAAATAAGGGTTATATGTATAATAACAAACAAACAGCTGATGAAAATAAAAGAGAAACAGAATATACTGTTTCATATACAGCTGAAGTATCTTATGCAGATATTATAGATAAAATTTCAATAAGCCAAGAAATAGATGCTTTTGAAACAGAAACTTCAGAAAATTTAACAACAATTTCTGGAACAAACTATGCATATGATAAACAATTAAAAGTTTTAGAAAGTGAATTTAAGAAAGTTCTAGGAGAAGAAGGAACAATTAGTATATTAAATGGAGATACAGTTATTGCTACAATAAATAAAGATACAGCAGTAACAGATGGATATTATGTAATAGATTTATCAAGCTTTAATGTAAACAATATTACAATAGAAACTTCTAAGCCAGAAAAAGAAGGAAGTTTAAATATAGATATTACAAAAGCTATTGTTACAGATATTGATTATAGTACAAATCAAATACGTAATTTTAAATCTATAAAAACAAGTGTAATTGGAAGAGCTTATAATGGAGATTATGCAATATCAGAAATTTCTGGTGAGGCTTTAATTACATTAGAAGAACCAACACAAAAAGCAACAATCACAGCGAATAAAGAAAGCCTATCTACAATAATAGAAAATACAGATGTAGAAATAAAAGCTACATTAGAAAATGACAGTATAGATGATTTAATGTATGAGAACCCAACAGTAACAATAAACTTACCATCTAATATAGAAAGTATAAATGTAAGAGAAGCAAAACTTTACTTTGATGATGAATTAAAAATAGAAAATTCAAACTTAATTGACAATGCTGATGGTACAAAATCAATTGTTACAACATTATCAGGAAAACAAACTAAATATAACAACGTAGCAGCAAAAGGTGCAACACTATCATTTATAGCAGATATTACATTAAACAAATTAACTCCAACAACACAAACTAAAATTGATTTAATAGTAAATAATGGAGATGAAAATAAAACACAAAGTACAGCATCTTACAATATATCATATATAGCTCCAACAGGAGTTGTAACAACAAACTCAATGGATAATTATATGGATGGTGGAGAAACACTAATGTCAATTAGTGGAGAACAAAAAGAAGCATTAATACCAACACTTTCAAGAACACAAAATCCAACATTTACAATGAATGTAATAAATAACTACTCATATGATTTATCAAATGTAGTAGTTCTTGGTAGAACACCATTTGCAGGAAATAAAAATCCAGATACACAAGAAGACTTAGGCTCAAGCATGACTTTAGCTTTAACAAGTGGAATAACAGTTTCTGGAACAGATGCAAGTTACACAGTTTATTATTCAGAAAATGGAGAAGCAACAACAGATTTAAGTAATACAGCAAATGGTTGGACAACTGAAGTAAGTGATTATACTAAAATTAAATCATATTTAATAGTATTAAATAATTATACAATGAAACAAGGAGAAAGCTTTACATTTAGTTATTCAGCTCGTATTCCAGCAAATCTTGAATACAATATGTCAGCATATGAAACATATGCAGTTTACTTTAATAATATGATAAACAATGAAACTATTGCAGACAAAGCAGTAGCAACTAAAATAGGTGTTACAACAGGAAAAGGACCAGTAATAGATGCAAAACTTGAATCTCTAATGAATGGAGACTCAATACTAAGTGGTGGAATATTAAAATTTAAATTAACAGTTAATAATACAGGTTCAGAAAAAGCAGTAGGATTAAAAGCTAGAATTCCAGTTGATTCTTCTTTATCATATGTTGAACCAGATGAATCAAGAATTAGAGAATATAGAACTTCAAAAAATGTTACATACGAGGAATCTGAAAATGGAAGAGTAATGGTAATAGACATAGGAGATGTAGATGTACAATCAAGCATTTCAAAAGAAATTTGGATACTTACAACAGCATCGGCTGATGAAAATAAAACAGTTAGCATAAAAGCTACAGTGTCAAATGATAAAGTAAGTGCAGACACAGAAAGCTTAACAGCAACAATTTTAAAAACATATTTTGAAACACAAGTTTCAAGTAATGAAGATGCAATAGATGTAGGAGAAACATTTAGATTAAGAATGCTAGTAGAATCTTCAGAAATGGATTTATCAGGTATTGTAGGGGATGAAATGCCAGATTATCAATATACTGGTGCAAGAACCAATTCTGTAATTACATTTGAATTACCAGCAGAACTTTCAATAGATAGTGTAACTAAAGATGATGAAGATATAACTTCACAAGTTACAACAAATGGAAATATAGTATCAATAAACTTAGGAACAGTTGGAAGCAATACTATGATAATAGTAGTAACATTTAGAGGAAATGATTTTACAGATGAAACATATGAAAGAAATGTTACAATTACTCCTCAAATTATAGCAGATGGAATGGAAAATGTAGAAACAATGGATAGCATAAATGTTACTATTGATAAACCTGGATTAACAATAACACAAACTTCTAATATTCCAAGTATTGCTTCAATAGAAACAGCACAAAGATATACATATACATTTACAATAAAGAATTTATCTAATTCACAAATTCATAATATAACTTTTGAAGATAAACTACCTGTAGAATTAACATACTCAGGATTAGATATTAGTATAGACAATGGTTCTGCTTCTAAACAAGTAGATGTAAGTGATGATGGAACAGTAAGTACAAATATTTCAATATTAGAAGGGAAGGCAACAGCTACAATTAACCTTTATGTAGTAGCAAATAGAACAGACAGTGATATTACAATATCAAATACTGGTAGAATCACACAATTAGACTTAGGAACAATTGAATCTAATACATTAACAAATACAATAAAAGCTTACAGCCCATCAGATGTAGTTGTAAATCCATCAGAAGAACCTAGACAATTAATGGGTAATGTTTGGTTAGATGCTAATTCAGATGGAATAAAAGATGATACAGAAGCAAAAGTATCAGATGTACAAATATTATTATTAGATAATGCAACCGGTAATGTTGCTAAAGATTTAAACGGAGCAGACTTAATTACAAAAACAGATTCTAATGGTGATTATGCATTTACTAATGTTAGACAGGGTAGATATACAGTAATATTCTTCTATGACTCAACAAATTATAGTCCAACAACATACCAAAAAGAGGGTGTAGACTCAGGAAGAAACTCAGATGCAATGGACAAAGATGTAGTTTATGAAGGAGAAACTAGAAGAGCAGCTGTTACTGAAGAAGTTGTATTAACAGGTTCAGATATTTACAATGTAGACTTAGGTTTAATAGAAGATAAGAAGTTTGATTTAAGACTAGATAAAATAGTTAGAAATATAACAGTAAATAATAATAGTGGAACAAAAACAACACAATTCAATAGAGATTTAGCAAGACTAGATATAGAAGCTAAAGATTCAGATTCTTCAACAATGGTTGTTGAATACACATTAAGAATTACAAATGAAGGAGCAATACCAGGTTATGCAAAGAGAATTGCAGATTATTTACCAGGTGGCTTAAGCTTTAGTTCAGAACTTAACACAGACTGGTTTGAAGGTAATGATGGAACAATTTATAATACATCACTTGCAAATACTATAATAAATCCAGGAGAGACAAAAGAAATAACACTAACATTAACAACTAAAGTTACAGATAATAGCTATGGAATGATTACAAATAATGCAGAAATAATGGAAACATCTAATGACTATGGAATGGAAGATGTAGACTCTGTAGCAGGTAATAAATCTACAAGTGAAGATGATTACTCAACTGCAAACATCATTTTAGGTGTTAAGACTGGTCAAGTATTTATATATGTAACATTAACATTAACAATAATTGCAATAATAGGTGTTGGAACCTATATAATTAAAAAGAAAGTTTTGAAATAGGAAGGAGGGTGAATGAATATGAGTAATTTTAATAAGAAAAACAGGTTCAACAAAATTCTTAAGGGGTTTATGACTTTAGTGTTCTTAGTTATATGTTCTTTCCTCCTTGCTTCTGCTAATCTTTCACTTGCTGATGATAAAGATGTAACGCCAATTCCAGGTGATTTATTAGAAATGTTTAGAGAAGATGGAATAGTACTACCACCTATGTCTGTACCGAATTCTATACCATCATGGAAAGGAACTCTTCTAGAAGGAAAAGGTGAATTTAAACAGAGCAGTTCAGAGACAGGATATTATCCTCAAAAAGTTGGAAATGAAGGTTATGTTACTTGTAATGATCAAAGTAGTGGTGTTAGAAATGGGTCTAAAGATTATGAAATTTATTACCCTACTGTGGAAGACTATAATAGCGTATATGCTTATAACAGCGCAAGCGATCCGGCTTTATTGCAACATCTAAAAGATTATGCAGACAAGGCAATAAATGAAATGTATGACAACATGGAAATGTCATTCATGGGAACTAGTACAAAGCTTATACGTGACACAAGCCCAAGAGAATATACACAGAGTTTATCAATAAGATGGTTTGCTAACACTTTAATGGGAGAACTTGAATATGCAGATGAAACTAAGCCTTTGATGATGTATATACAAGCAGAGATTACTTATGAAGATGCACAAAACAAATCTTTTGAAATTGCAAAAGAATCATTATCAGATAAGTTTTATGAATTATCTGGAGAAGAAAAACCACAAGATTTACAAGAAGGCTATGACTTAACAGAAGGTGATTATCCATTTGAAATAGTTAGAGAAGGTTATTGGTTTGGACCACAAGTTGCAGTAATGGGTGATGGTGATAATTCAACATATACATCTTTTGGAACAGCCACTGTTGAAGCAACTACAGATTCTTCATATAATGATGTAATGAATTCATATATTTATTCTGGATTATATCATTATAATAGACAAAACCCTACAGGTTATTCTATATTTGATATACAAGTTGCTAACTGGCTTCACAATGATAATAACCATAACTCTGGTGGAAGTATGGATTTACCTCATGGATATATTGCTGATGCTAATGGAAACATCACTTCTAATACAACTTTAACACAAGGTTCTGGAACAAGAGGTGAAGAATTATATCAAGAAGCAAGACAATATTATCAATTTTTACAAGAAGTAAAAAACGCAGGTGGTTATATAACATCTGTAAACACTGAAGATACTCAAGTTTTTGCAAGCAGAGATGAGGGTAATAGAGGTAATGATGAATATATAATTGGACCAGTATCTATTACATATCCTTACTATAAGAATATATCATATATGACTGATATTATACTAGAAACAAGTAATGATGATGGAGATTCAGCAACTTTAACTTATACTAATAGTGATTTCTCAATAATACTTGCATCTCAAGGTAGCACACAATTAACAGGTGGTACAACTTACCCAGGTGAGACAGGTGTAGATAATGAAAACTTTTATATAGTAGTAAATGCAAGCAAAGCTGCTTATCCAGATACTATAAATATAAAAGCTGAGTTTGAATATACCAATTATGCTACTGCAACATATAATATATTAAAAACCCCAGGTTCTTCTGGTGGTCCAGCTTCTGGTGTTGGCACTACAACAAATTCTCAAGATGGTTCAACAAACTTAATAAATGTGTATAGATATATGGGTGGTGTTAATCGTGGAGATTTTGAATACAAAGCAAAATGCCATTATACAATAGAGACAACAACTACAACAACAGATACTAGTAAATATAAATATATAAACATAATTACTAAACAAGAAGTAATTCAAACTGTTGATGTACCACCTGATACTTCGGGACAATGGATTAAAGATGGACATCCAACTACTACAACTACCACTAAAGATGAATATGATACTGAAGTTTCTGTAGATGGATTTGTAATGCAAACATATGTAAGAATGGATACAGAAAATAAATATAAAAAAATGGTACAAGATGTTGCTCAAGAGCTAGTAAGCGTTAATACTTCAACAAGTACGATAACTGGAAATTCAAATACTTATGCTTCTGTTAAAACAAGTGAGGCTTCATCTGAAATAGAATTTAGAATAAAACTTGGCGGAAAAGTATGGGTAGATGGAAAAGCTGGAAAAGAGTCTAACTACAATGGTCAAGCAAATGATGAAGCAGATACACCAATGTCAAATGTAAGAGTAATACTTCATCAAAGAAAACCAAATGGAGATGAATCTGTAAAAGCAGAAACAAGAACAGATGCAAATGGAGATTACTTATTTGAGAACTTAAATTCACTATATACATACTATGTAGAGTTTGTATATAATGGTCAATATTACCAACCAACAACATATAAGAAAGATGGAGTAAGTTGGGATAATAGTTCAAAAGGTGTAGACCCATTAACAGATAGACAAAACTTAAATGCAAAATTTGAAGAAATAGGCTCATATCCAGATAATTATGCTGGAGGACCTGTATATACAAGAGATGACCTAGAAGAAGCTGGATTAATAGATCAATTTGGAAATCCAACAGGAAGTTCAAATCAATATGTAAATGATTGTATGATATCATCATACACTGGATATAACCAAGGTTCAACATTTACAAAAGAATACTATCCAGTATATAATAAATTCTTAGTAGATGAAGCATTCAACGGAGCAAATAGAGCATCAATAGTAACAGATTCATCAGGCAAATCAATAAGTACATATGATTTACCATATATGGGAGATTATAACAACTTAAAGGTAAATCAAGGATATGTATTAAGAGAAATAGCAGATATGGCAGTACAAAAAGATGTTCTACATACAACACTTGAAATGAATGACAAATTACCACAAGTATATAAATACAATAAAAACAATGACTCAGAAGCATTTGATATATCAATAAGAATGGAAGATTACTACTACGGAACACATTATACAAGAGAGCTATATAAAGAAGATTACTATAAACCATTAGATACAAATCCAGAAACAATGCTAGATCCAGATGACTTCTTAAAGATATATGTAACATATAAGATAAGATTAAGAAATCAATCAGAAGTAATCGGAACAGCTGTCCAAGAATTTGTAGATTACTACGACGATGAGTACACATTAATTGGTAGTGATAACACAGTAGAAAGTGAGCAAAAATATAAACCATATATAGGAGAAAGAGATGGAACTCCAATAGAAGGAGCAATAGCATTAACAACAAATAATGAAAGCAAATATGGAGCATCAACTCAAAAGACTATAAATGGATATAACACAACTTATATAAGAACAGCAGAAGAAATAGAATTACAACCAGGCGAAGACTTGTACATGTTTATCACATTAAAAGTAAATAGTGTAAACAACTTATTAATACTAGATGATGCTGAAGATGATAGAGGAAAAGCAAACATAGTAGAAATAAACGGATACAAAACATATTATACAGAACAAAGCATAGCTCCAAATGCAGGAAGCAATAAGACAACACAAGAATATCAAGATGGAGATATAGCAGGATTAGTAGATGTAGACTCAATACCAGGAAATATTAAGACAGATAAGATAGACAAGAACACAAACTTTGAAGATGTACCAGAGAGTGTAACATCATCAATAAGTTCAAGTGATCCAAATTATGATGTATTATTAAATGAAGCAAAAGCTAAATGGCTAAGAGAAGAGTATGGACTAGAAGATGATACAGATAAAGCTCCAAGCATTAAGATAATTCTATATAATGATCCAAATGCAACAAGAACAATCTCAGGAAATGTATTTGAAGATGTAAGAACAGAAGATTCTGACTTAGCACATATAGGTAATGGAATGTTCGATTCTGGAGAGCCAGGAGTAGGTAATGTTAGAGTAGACTTAATAGACTTAAAAGAAACCGAAGAAAATGGCGGAACAGAAGTAATAGCTCAAATACTAAATCCAGATACACTAGAATGGTCAGATGCAACAGTAACAACAGATGATAGTGGATACTATGAATTTAGAGGATATATACCATCAAATTACTATGTAAAATATACATATGGTATAGGAAGCGAAGATGAAACAATATTCTATAATGGTCAAGACTTTAAATCAACAACTTACCATACACCAGTATCAGATGCAACAGGAGATACATACTTAGATGGAATGTACACAGTACCATTTGATGTAAATAATCCAGATACAACAGATTACTTCTATAACTTAGCACAAGCAGAAGCAGATAATGATGCAGGAAATAGATATTCAGATGCAAGAGACTTAATGGGAGACATATCTACAGAAGCTACAAGATTATATGTAAATAACTATAGTAATAATAGTGGAAATGGTGTAACAAACGCATTAGCTCAAGAACTACATGACACAACACCAAAGACATATATGATAGCTCATTCTGGACAACTAAATATAGAAATCGAGTATGATAGATCTGATACAGGAACATCAGATACAGGTTCAGATAACTTAGGTACAGATAACTATGATAAATCAGGATATTATCACTTAATTAACTTAGATTTAGGATTAGAAGAAAGACCTAAGGCACAAATAAAGATGACAAAACAAATAACAAATGTAAAAGTAGTATTAGCAAACCAAAATACATTATTTGATGCATCAGATACAGCAACAAACGTATTATGGATTGACCATACAGCACATGGACCAGATACAGAAAATACATATGAAACTGACAATAACTATACAAATCAAATGATGCAAGTACCAGTAGTAAGAGAAAATTCATCAAATAAAGGTAGAATACAACTAACAATGGATGAAGAGTTAATGCATGGTGCAACAATACAAATAACATATGCAATAACAGCTGCAAACATTGGTGAAGTAGACTACAACAATAATGAATTCTACTACTACGGAACAAATACAGACTTTGATACAATAGTAAGAACAACACCAAACACAGTAATAGACTATGTAGGAACACAAGTACATGATGCAGACTCTGCAGATGATAATTCATCTACAAGAAATAACCTACAATTTATAGCAGATCAAAACCCAGACTGGTCAGTAATTTCAATAGATGATATAATGGCAGAAGACTACTTAATGGCAGAATTAAGAGATAAAGCAGAATTATATACAACAATAATTAAATCAAATGCATTATCAAAAGACTTACTTCCAATACTTGCAGACCAAGCAAGTGCAGTATTAATAGACGATGCGTTTAAAGATGACCCACTAAATGCATTAGATGTTGTAAATGCAAGCCAAAGTGTTGCAGGAGTTAAATTAGTATTATCACAAGGAATAACCTCAGATAATAGTAGTGATGACTTAGTATATAACAACATGGTAGAGCTAGTTGAATCAAGCAACACAGTTGGTAGAAGAATGGCAGAAACTGTAGTAGGTAACCAAGACCCAACAGTAGAACCACAAGAAATAGATGCAGACGATAGCCAAGAAGTAACAATATTACCACCATTTGGACAAAACTACATTTACTACGTATTAGGAATAGCAGTAGCTGTAATCTTAATAGGAGGTATAGTAGGAGTAATAATGGTAGTAAGAAAGAGAAAATAAAATCTCTGAAAATAAAGGCACACCCTAAATTTTGGGGTGTGCTTTCTTATGTTATTTAGCATACTGCTACAATTCACAACTCTTAAAATATAATCTTATATATAAATTGATGTAATAAGTATAAATAGTATCTATTAATAATAACTTATTAGTTAAAAGATTGAAAAATATTTCAAAGTACAAAAAATCATTTTTTAAAAAGTAAAGAAAAATGAAAGAAAAAATAAAAATAAAATCTATATAAAAAGTAGCAGAAACCCTTTAAATAAAGAAAAAATACCAACAAAACTTTTAACGCTATGCGAAAATAAAAAATAGATTTTTAAAAAATGATTTTTTTAAAAATAAATAAAAAATGTAATAATTTTGTAATATTTTATATTAAATATTCAATTTTCTAATATAACTTTTATATTGATAAATCAATAGTTTTAACGAAAAATAATTACCAAATATAACCAATTAATTAAAAAAATACCAAATTGTAACAAAGTTTGTAAACCTTGGTACTAGCTGTTTTTGACGTCCCGTTACATAATAAATAACCCTTTGACATTATATGAAATATAATGTATTATCTAATCACGATAACAAAAGAAACAATTAACAAATGCATATAAATATTTAAACCATAAATATAGCATGAATGTAATTGTCTTAAAGAAATAAAAAATGGGGAGGAATATAGTATGAAAGTAATCAAAAGAGATGGAACAATTGTTGATTATGATCGCGAAAAAATCAGAAATGCTATACAAAAAGCAAACAATGAGGTTTCTAAAAAATATAGAGCTACAGATGAAGAGATAAATGAAATCATAGCTTATATTGAAGACTTAAAGAAATCTAGAATATTGGTAGAGGATATTCAAGATATAATTGAAGACAAACTAATGACTCTAGGAAGACATCAGCTTGCTAAAGAATATATAACATATCGTTATACAAGAGCTTTAGTTAGAAAAGCAAACACAACAGATCAATCAATAAAAGAATTAATTGATGGTGAAAGTGAATACTGGAACAATGAAAACTCTAACAAAAATGCAAAAGTAGTTACAACACAAAGAGACTATTTAGCAGGAATAACAAGTACAGATATAACAAGAAGATTTTTACTTCCAGAAGACATAGTAAAAGCACATGACGAAGGAATTATACATTTCCATGATGCAGATTACTTTGCTCAAAATGCATTACACAATTGTGATTTAATTAACCTAGAAGATATGTTACAAAATGGAACAAACATAAATGGAGTTATGATAGAAAAACCACATAAATTCTTAACAGCTATGACAATTGCAACACAAATAATAACAGCAGTTACATCTAGTCAATACGGTGGAGCAACAGTAACAATGACACACTTAGCACCATTCGTAAGAGATAGTTACAATATTTATTTAAAGAAATATAGAGAAAGAAAATTACCAGAAGATCAAGTTGTTAAATTTGCAAAAGAAGATTTAGCAAAAGAAATAAGTGATGGTGTACAAACGTTCCAATATCAAATAAACTCTATGACAACAACAAATGGACAATCTCCATTCTTAAGTGTATGCTTATACTTAGGAGAAACAGATGAATACAAAGATGAACTTGCAATGATAATAGAAGAAATATTAAAACAAAGAATATTAGGAATGAAAAATGAAAAAGGTGTATATATTACACCGGCCTTCCCTAAACTATTATATGTATTAGAAGAAGATAACATTCATGAAGACAGTAAATATTGGTATTTAACAAAACTTGCTGCAAAATGTACAGCAAAGAGAATGGTTCCAGATTATATATCTGAAAAGAAAATGAAAGAATTAAAAATAGATAAAAACGGAAACGGAAACTGTTATCCATGCATGGGATGTCGTTCATTCTTAACACCATATGTAGATCCAAAAACAAACAAACCAAAATACTATGGAAGATTCAACCAAGGAGTTGTAACAATAAACTTAGTAGATGTTGCATTATCATCAGGAGGAGACTTCAAAAAATTCTGGAAAATATATGATGAAAGACTAGAACTTTGCCACAGAGCATTACAAATAAGACATGAAAGACTAGCAAAAGCAACAAGTGATGTTGCACCAATACTATGGCAATATGGAGCATTAGCAAGACTAAAGAAAGGTGAAAGCATTCATCCATTATTACATGGAGGATACTCAACAATATCTTTAGGATATGCAGGATTATATGAATGTGTTAAATATATGACAGGACACAGCCATACAGACAATGGAAAAGGAAAAGATTTTGGATTACAAGTAATGCAAAAACTAAATGACAAATGCAAAGAATGGAAAGCAGCAGAAGATATAGACTACAGTGTATATGGAACA
>CALXJR010000005.1 GCA_944388675.1 uncultured Clostridia bacterium | reverse complement strand
GTAAAAGACAATGACGAATGGGTTTTGAAAAAATTAAAAATGCTAATTGAACCATTTATCTTAAGAAGAACAAAACAAGAGGTATTAACAGAATTGCCAGACAAAACAATAAGTGTACTAAATAACGAAATGCAAGATGAACAATTAAAAATATATACATCATATATGGCAAATGCAAAAAGAGAAGTAAGTCAAGAATTAAAAGAAAATGGATTTGAAAAAAGCCAAATGAAAATCCTAGCATTACTTATGAGACTAAGACAAATTTGCTGTCATCCATCTTTATTTATATCTAACTATACGGGAGAAAGTAGTAAACTAAACCAATGTATAGAAGTAATAAAAGACGCAGTACTTTCTGGACACAAAATTTTGTTATTCTCTAGTTATTCAAGTATGTTAGAAATAATTGGAGAAGAATTAAAAAAAGAAAATATAAAACACTTTAAACTTACAGGACAAACCAAAGTAGGAGATATGTTAAAGCTTGTAGAAGAATTTAATAGCAACGACGAAATAAAGGTGTTTTTAATATCACTTAAAGCAGGAGGAACAGGTCTAAACCTAATCGGAGCAGACATGGTTATACACTATGACCCATGGTGGAATTTATCTGCTGAAAATCAAGCAACAGACAGAACCTATAGAATAGGGCAAAAGAAAAATGTGCAGGTGTATAAACTAATTACTAAAGATTCAATAGAGGAAAGAATATATGAGCTACAAGAGAAAAAAGTACAGCTTGCAAAATCAATGCTTTCTACAGACACTACATTTATAAACAAGCTATCAAGAGAAGATATAATGTCGTTATTTGATTAAATGAGAAAAAATCGTCAAGTAAAAAGTTAAAAGCAATTCTGTAAAGTAAAAGCAATTTGTAAGAAAAAAAGCAATTTATAAGCATTATTTTAATGTCTATATATTGCTTTTTTCCCTTTTTTAGTGTAAAATTAATGTATAAATCAAGAGAAATTTGCATAGCAAACAAGCCAAATTGTATTTAAATTTTTTTATGTAAAAGTAAATGCTATTTGACTTTGGTGTTTTTTATTCAGTTATGTAAATGTTTTTGGTTAGTTATGTTTAAATTTTTATTTTAGAAGACGAGGAGTGGTGTTAACCTCGTCTTTTACTATCTTTTGTATTCCTAATTTATCAGCTAACTCTTTACCATAAATAAATGTAAATATTTCATATGGTGTTTTGTTTCCTAATGATTCTCTTGGTGTAGAATTTATATGTGAAAACATTAGATTTACTTTCTCTTGTGTTAAGTTATTCCAAGCTTGTCCATTTGGTAATATTTCTCTTACAAAGTTGTGATTGTTTTCTACGTGAGGCTTTTGACTTGATTGTTGCGGATCACAATAAAATATTTTGCTTCTTATTTCTCCTGTTTTCATATTAATTTCAAATTGTTGTGGTTTTGCAAATTCTGTACCTCTATCTGTTAATAGCAATGCGAATAAGCTATTATATTCTTTGTCTGTTAATATTTCTTGAATTTTATTTAATGCTTCTGACATTGAATCTGCTGTCTTTTTGCTATGTAAGATTCCTATCATAAATGATGTATTTTCAAATATAAATGTCTGTATATATGGTCCTGATTGGAAATTATATATTGTATCCATTTCTGTTGTTGGAACGTAAGGGTTTTGTTTTTTATATTCAAGATAATCTGTATAAGTTCTTCCTTCATAATCTGTTGGTTCTTTTCGTTTCTTTAAATTATATTTTTTTGAGATTCTTCTTTTTACCTTTCGCTTTAGCGTTGAATTTGTTACACCCCAGTCTTTAAATAATCCCATTTCTATATAATTATAAATTGTTTTCTCGCATAACTCTATTTCTGGATGGTTATTTAATATTGTATATATTGATTGACCTTTCTTTATTAAAGGACATATTATATGTGCTAATTCAATTAATTCAGATGAACTTAAATTAACACCTTGCCTTGAATCTCTTAAAGTATATTCATATTTCTTTTGTGCTTCATCTGCTATGTAAAAGTATTTGTCTAAATTGCAAGATTTTAATTTACTACAATTATTACAAGCTCCAATATTTCTATCTCTATCTTTACAAGAAATTGGTTGAAATATATTGCATTTATTTGTACATTTTTTACAATTTACAAAGTACTTGCAATTAAAGAGATTATCGCTTTTGTAAATATTATGTTGTTTGACAACAAGATGTTTTTTTATTTCTCTTGCAATTGTTGATTGTGTTCTATCTAATTCTTTTACAATTTCAAATTTTCTATGTCTTTGGTTTAACATTTCTTCAATTTTAATCCTTTGTGATAAATTTAACTTACTATTATCCTTCATAAAACCTCTTTTCTACCAAAAACATTTACATAATTATTATATCATAAATCGCTTTAAGCTGTACATTAAGAACTTTTGTAAGACTAAAGTTTATTTAATATATTTATACTGGCTTTTACTTTTTCACTTAACGAATGAGAAAAAATGGAAAAATTTGCAAATAAATATTGACTTTTATGTAAAATGGTGAGAAAATGGTAGTAAAATATAAATATGTCACGTGAGTGGCAAATTTTATAAGAAAGGAGACTACCTATGCCGTGGAAAGACAGCCAGGACTTCCGTAACGATTACCCCGGTGGGTATTCTAGTGGTGGAGATGTCTATGATGGGAACGACAACAGGGTTGGCTACGTTACTGGTGACGGTGATTATCGCATCAATAATGATGGTGCCAATGATGGTCAGCTGTACCACAATAGCTGATTAACCAAGTAGTTTCCTCCAGTCTTTTGACTGGACATGAGGTCTGGAAATTTTCCAGACCTCATTGTTTTAAAAATGGAGGATGTTAAAATATGAATTCAATTATAAATCTAAAAAATAATTATTATTTTAGCATAGAAAAAAATATAAGTAATATGAGAGAAGCTGTAACAGATATAAAAGATATAGAATATTCAAAAATATTAAAAAATGGTATTCTATTATTAAAAATCGACTTTGCAACAATAGAAAAGAGTGAGTATAAGAAAGTCTTAAAAAAATTATTACATATAAGAAATAAACTTTTAAAAACTACAACTAAAATTGGGCAAGAAAATAACTCGAAAATTTTTCTTGGAAGTTTAGTTAATTATAATAATACAAAAGAACAGAATGATTTTATTTCTGCTCTTAATGCAATATTTTATCCTACTAAATATGAAAGGTATAATTATATTTATGATACAGTATGTGACTATTTAGATAGTTTTTTCTATGGAAAAAATTTCTGCGATTTTAAGAACAACCAATGTGGAGAGAAAAAAGGTACTACATCGTATATTGGATGTTGTCACCATTATAAAAATAAATTACTAGGACCACTTTTACCAAATAATTTAACCCCTTGCGAGCATTTAAAAGAAGACCATACTTGTGGAGCAAAATGTATAGGTTGTAAGCTATTTACTTGTGATTATTTAGAAAAAAAAGGTATTAAATTTAAAATTAAAGATATTTTACTATTAGATGTATTTTTTAATCCTATTCAAAAATACTTTATAAAATGTATGGTATTTACTCCAAAAGATAAAATTATGAAAAGACTAATTAGCCTAAGCTTATAATTATCTAAAATTTTATTTAATATATATGCATAAATGAAATTTGTACATATGTTTCCAATTATAATGATACTAATGTTGCAGAAATTTCATTTGAAATGCAACAAAAATTCTATAAAAAATAAATGAACAGTAGACAGTTGTAAGAAAAACTCGTATAATATTTTTGACGAAAAAATAAAAGGAGTTTTTAATACAATGAATACTGTTCAAAAAGATAATAACATAACAAGAAGACAAGTTCAAGAGTTACTTGAGAATAATCAAGAAAAATTAAAGATAAATGAAAAGAATTTAAAAAAATTAATAAAGTCAATGAGAAGTCACACAATAAGTAGACAAATGAGAAAAATATTTTACCAAGAATGTTTGAAAAAAATTGAAAGAGAAGAAGAAAACATAACAGGTAAATTTAGACACTTAATATATGAAGAAAGAATTAGTATAGAAGTGTTGCATACAGCTGGATTTAGTAATGCGTTTATAGGAGCATTCGTCTGTAAAAATCGTTCAAGTATAAAAAGAGAAATAGATAAGAATATGATAGAAATATGGGATATAAATAGCAGGAAGTCCCCATATAAACATAAAGGACAAGAAAATATAAGATATTATTCGTCAGAGAAAGCACAAAAGAATGCAGAAAAAAACAAATTGAAGAATAGAAAAAAATGTAAATTAGATAGATATCCGATGTTAAAAAATTCAGTAGTTGCTTTGTTAAAAAATAAGGAAGTGGAATATAGTCCAGATGTAATTGCAAAATTAAGTAAAGAAGGGAAAATAAAAGATGCAGAAGCAACAATAGGAACAAATTCGATATATAGAGCAGTAGCAAAAAGGAAATATGGATTAACAATAAATGATTTACCACATGGTCAAAGATATTATAAGGAAAAGAATAACAATCCACATACACAAACAAAGGAAATAAAAGAGAAGAAGAAAGAAATCTCAATAGAAGTAATGCCAGAAGAAATAAAGAAAAAAGAAACAGATACGCATTTTGAAGGAGACAGCGTTGTAGGGGTAGCAAAAGGCAAGCATCAAACATTAATAACATTAGTAAATACAGTAAGTCAATTCTTGTTTATAAGAAGATCAGAAAATAAGACAGGTCAAGCGACAGTGGACACATTTGATAAATTAGAAGAAGAAATACCACAAATAAATAGGATAATAGAAAGCTTATTATTAGATAATGGAGTAGAATTTAGCAAAATAGAAGAAATGATGAGGTCTACAAAAGACGAGAATAAGAAAGGATTCCAAATATATTTTACACATCCATATGCATCATATGAAAGAGGATGTAATGAGAATAAAAATAGAATGATAAGAAGATATTTTAAAAAAGGAAAATTAGTAGAAGAATTAAGTGATGAGGAAATAATAGAGATAGCAAGAAAGATAAATAATATGCCAAGAAAAGCATTAGGTTATAAAACGCCATTAGAAGTATTTGAAAATAACTTAAAGAAAAAAGGGATAGATACAAGTTTTTTAGACGTGTATAGAATAGAACTCCCAAAATGTTTAATAGCCTAATTGAAATATAAAAAAGTAAATGATACAATAAATAAAATCAAGAATATTAGACGAGAAAATGACAATACTTTTTATATAAAAGTTGTTGCATTGGCAACGAAAATTTTGCCTCAAAAATATTCATAAAAAATTTTTCAAAAAAACTATTGATAATTAATAGTTAGTCTCCATTATATCATAGGGTGAACTTTTCATAAATTAATTTTACAGGGTGATCATATCACAAGTTATTCATAAGAATTTTTATTTATTCATTGATTATCATATTTAATAATGCTATAATGCAAATGTATAAATTGATTGTTGGTACATTAGATTTTATACCATATAGAAATTATAATGATAATAGAGAACGGATGTGGACAGTGTCCTCAATTTGTCCACAGTAGAGAAATATTTATAATAAAAATGATACTCATAATACAGATAATATAGGAATTACCTAGTCTTAAAAATCTAGAAATATCAATAATACTGTAAATATTGATAGTATTGATAATATAAGAAAATTAACTTCTTGCGGTTCGGGTAAAAAGTATAAGAATTGCCATGGAAAGAACGCATAAATTATATAATTAAAGAAGTGAAATCTACATAATAGTGGACACTTCTTTTTTTAATATAAAAATTAGAAAACTATTGACACGGTGTCAAGGGTATGATATATAATAAAATTGATTGATGTTAAAATAGAAAAACAGTTATATATTGTGAATTAGTTAAGAATAGCTTTTGAACCTAGATAATGCAAATAATTAAAAAGAAAGGAAGGTGTAAAATGGAAAAAGCAAAAGTATATTTTACAAAAGAAATAACACCAGAGAGTGTTGTAAAAATGTATGAAAAATTAGGAGTTACTTTACCAGGTAAAGTAGCAGTTAAATTACATTCTGGAGAAGAGGGCAATCAAAATTATATTAGACCTGAATTTGTAAAAGCAATTGTTGAAAAAGTAAATGGTACAGTTATTGAATGTAATACTGCATATGAAGGAGCAAGAAATTCAACAGAAAAGCATAAAAAATTAATAGAAAATCATGGTTGGACAAAATATTTTAATGTAGATATTATGGACGCTGAAGGACCAGATTTAGTATTAGATATTCCAAACGGAAAAATACTTAAAGAAAACTTTGTTGGAAAAGATATTCAAAAATATGATTCAATGCTTGTTTTATCACACTTTAAAGGTCATCCAATGGGTGGCTATGGTGGAGCTTTAAAACAATTATCAATTGGTTGTAGCTCATCAGAAGGAAAATCTTGGATACATTCAGCAGGACAATCTAAAGACCAAACTAAAATATGGGATAATTTACCAGAACAAAACAAATTTCTAGAAGCTATGGCAGATGCTGCTTCTAGTGTAGTTAATTATTTTGGAAAAAATATTGTATTTATAAATGTAATGTGTAATTTATCTGTTGATTGTGATTGCTGTGCAGTTGCAGAAGATCCTTGTATGAAAGATATAGGAATTTTAGCAAGTACTGACCCAATTGCTATAGATCAAGCATGTATCGATTTAATATATAACTCAAAAGATCCTGGTAGAGACCATTTTGTAGAAAGAGTAGAAAGACAAAATGGTAGACATACAATAGAAGCAGCAGCAGAACTTGGATTTGGAACTAGAGATTATGAATTAATTAATGTAGATTAAAATTATAGAAGTTAAGCAATAAAAAAATTATATATTTACTAAATAATGTTGTAAGTTTTAATTATTTATATTATAATGTGGTTGATAATAAAAAAAGGGGGAAAAATTATGGAAAATAATGAAGAAGAAAAAGTAAAAAAGGATGTAGAAAACAATGAAAAGGAAAGCATAAAAAACGATACTGAAAAAGATGTAAAAGAAAATGTAGAAAAAAGTACAGAAAAATCAAGAAATGTTTTAGGTAAAATAGGAAACTTCTTAAAATCACATATAAAATTAATTTTGATTTTAGTAGCAATTATTATTGTAGTAATTATAGTAATTAGAATAATAGCAGGTGGACCTGAAAGAGCAGTTAGAAATTATGTAAAAGCAATAAGTGATGCAGATGTTGATAAGGTAATTGAACAAATGGACTTCAGAGCACTTAAAGCTTGGTCAGAATGTGATGGGGATGAAGACGATTTCCAAGATGCATATGATGATATTGATGTAGATGATGAAGATACAAAAGATGAATTTGATCAAGCAGAAAAATATTTTGAAAATTTAATAGATAATATTACTGATAATTTTGAAGAATATAATGTGAAAGTTATAGAAATAAAAGATAAGGAAAAATTAGCAAAAGATTTATATAAAATTAAAGCACAAGTTGAGTCAAAAACAGTTGATGAAGATGGAGATGAAAGAGAAACTTCAACAACAACAACATTTATAGTATATAAAAATAAAGTTGTTACAATGGAAAATTAATTCTAAGGTTAAAAAATAAGGCATTTAATAATAATGCCTTATTTTCTGTTTTTATTAAATAATATTCACAAAAATAAATTTTTTTGATATAATTTGCCTGTAGAATAAAAATACAAAATTAAGGGGGTAAAATTATGGAAGAAAACGAAAAAGATAATGAACAACAAAAAAATAATAACGAAGAATTAAAAAGACAAGCTTCTGAAACTTTTCAAGAAACAAAAGAACAAATGAAAAACATCAACTTAAAAGAAGAGGCAGAAAAAGGAAAAGGATTAATTAGAAAACTAGCAACAAATCCAATAAAAGCAATTAAAGAAGTAGTAGAAGACACTAACAATCAATTTTATAAAACAGCATTAGTAATCATAGTTATATGGGCTTTACTAATTTTAATTAAAAGAATTTTAGACTTCATTATATATGATTATTCTAAATTCCAAGTATTATCTACAATTAAGTCTGTAATAACACCTATATTAGAAATATTAGCTTTAGCAATAATTATTCATATACTTAACAAGAATAATAAACAACCATTAACTAAAACTATTACCGCTGTATCTATTATAAAAATTCCATTAGTAATTTCAGCAGTATTAGGATATTTAACATATATTAGTTCAAATATAACATATATCACAAGTCCAATATCTTCATTCTTAAATGTAATTTCAACAGTACTTATATTCTTTGTAGTAAAAGAAATATTCAAAAAAGAAGAAAATGAAGAAGCTTTAAAAATATTTATAAAAGTAGAAGTTATATATTATATTGTTGCATTTGCATTTAGATTTTTAGGAATCTATTTATAATAAAACTAATATTGTTTTAAGAAAAAAACTTATATCAAGGCAAGATATAATTCCTTTTGTCCTAAAAAATAAATAAAAAATGACCATAATTAGAATATGGGTTGCACAATCCATTTTTAATTATGGTTATTTTGCTATATATTTAATAAAAAAAGGGGATATTAAATTATGAAAGAAAAATTGAAAAAGTTAGGTAAAAAGCTCTTAATAGTGCTGATAATTATTATTGTTTTATTTGTAAGCTTATTTATAGCATATCAAATTAGATATAATTTTAGTAAAAAAATCAATGATATGACATCAGAAGCTAAGATTGGCAGTTATATTGAAGAACTTCAAAAAATTAAAGAAGAAAATGATAATGTATCAGTATTATCTAATTCAGTCCAATCATTTATTGGAGATGATGCAGTAAAAATTAATAGTTCTATTGAAAATTTGAGTACGTTAAATAGCGGAAATATTCAAATAACGTTTAATAATGCAGATGAAAAAATAAAAAATTTGTCAAAAGGAGAAATCTTTTATTTAGAGGGAAATGAAAATAGTAAATTTCCACAAGGATTTTTTGGAAAGGTTGTTTCAATAACAGAAAATACTGAGAAAACAATACTAATTACAGAAAGTCCTAAAGTAGATGAAATTTTTGATATGTTAGATATTGATATTTCACAAGAATTAACTCCTGAAAATATAAAAAATATTATTCCTATGAAAGGTGTAAAAATATCTTCAATATCCGATAATAGAAATGTTGAAATAGCAACAAAAGTAAATAATGAACAAAAGCCACAAGTTGATAAACTAACACATTTAACATTTAATGACTCAAACTTAGAAAGTAAAAAGATTGCCGAAACTGAAAATAATACCATAACGGAAAAAATAACGGCAGAAGCAGATTTTTCTGAAACTTTACAAGAAATTGCAAAAGAGGAATTAAATGGAAAGTTAGACGAAGAGGCTTTAAAAAACTTATATTTAAAAGTAAATCTTGAAGCAGATTTTGAACATTTAGGTATTAATAGTAAATTTGATTTTGATTTATCTGGTTTACATGATTTGTATTTCGACATAGAAAAAGATATTAGTGCAAAAGCAACAATTGAATCAGGTATAAATTTAAGTATTGATAAAAAAGGAACTTCTATTGGAACTGATGAAATTATTGAATTATGCGGTTTAGATCAAAAAATGTTTCCACTATTTTATATTGATATTGGCACAAAACAAATGGTAACTGTTTTTGGTGGAAAAGCTTCAGATAAAATAGAACAATTAACTACATCATTACCAGTGTCTGTTGGAGTAATAGTATATATAGATTTAGAAGGAAATATTGAAATTGGTCTTTCTGTTGAAGGCGGTTTCGATAGTAGAACTGGTAATAGACTAGCTATTGTAGAAAATGATGAGTGGAAATTTAGTAATGAAGAAATGTATAATGAAGAGAAAGTAACTGTTTCAGTAACAGGGAAAGCAAAAGCTTCAGCAGACTTAAATACTGGAATCGATGTATTATTAAACATCTCTTCTGTAAATATTACAGATATTGCACTTGTTAAACTAGGACTTGATCTTGAAATTTCTGCAAATTTAAAAATGAATGTAGAAAAAACAAATGCTGGAATTACTGAAACACATGAAGAATCAGCAGATGGTCATTTGCGATTATATTTAAAAATTTTAGATATTGATGTTAAATTTAAATTAAAAAACAAACTTATTCCAATATCTGTACAAAAGAAATTAACATTCTTTGATATAACATTATTAGAAATAGGTAAAAAGCCAGATACATATTATAATGATGAAACAATGAAAATAGGGCAAGTAAGTGGTGAGGATGATATATATAATTATTATAAAACAAAATATGGAACTTTAATAAAAGAAGCAAAATCGGATAAATATAAAGAAACAATTTATACAAAAGAATTTGATCAATTTTGTGCAATAGATGAATCATATTTATATGTTACAGTAGCAGCAGATTCAGGAACATTTGACATTATTAGAATTGATAAAGATGATGATAATATTTATAGAACTATTATAGAAGATGCTCTGTATGTTTTAGAGGAAGATGATGAATATATTTATTATTTATTAAAAGATGAAGAGAATATAATATACCGATATAAAAGAGATAATGGAGAAACAGAGCAATTTATGACTTTTGATTATCCAGTACAATTAATGAATGAGCAAGAAGATGGTAATTTCTATGTAATTACAAAAGAAGAAGATAGAATTGCAGCATTATTTGGAGAAGAAAAGAATTACTATTATGTAGTAGGAAAAGATAAAACTATAATTAGTGATTATGGCTCAGAACCAACAGTTGAACAATATTTCACACAAAAAATCGGAGACTATTATGTAGCACAAAAATTATATACACATGAAAGAACAAGACCAACTGCAAAAGATGTTGTATTTTTTAATCTAGATAAATCTGTACAAATACAAACAAAAACAGATTCTGGTTGGAAAAATACAAACCTAGGAATTTTAATAGAGCAAAAAGTAGAAGGGGGAACAGGATTTAATCTTGCAATTTATACCTCACCAAATGGAGAAATTAAAAATATTACACCAGTAAATAGCAAATATGCTATGTATACTCTTTCAAAATCTGATTCAGGAGAATGGTATTTCTTCGATCAAGAAGATGATGATGTTGTTTTATACAAATTAGATGCAAATTTAGCAAACAAAATGGAAGTAAAGAGATTTTCTAATGATGAATTTAGATGCAATATGGAAGATTGTAGTATGGAAACAACAGACAATGTATTATATTTTTATGAAATAGAATCAGATGATACACAGGTTTTATATAGATATGATTTAAATTAGTCTAATGCTCAAAAAGTTGAACATTAAGAAAGGATTGTTAAGAATGAAAATAATTAATAAAATAATAGTTATCATAATGATAATGGTACTGTTTCTGGCAAATGGTATTATAACAAATGCAGAAGATGATTCTTTTTCAGGCTCTAGAAATCTTGTTGTACAAATTGATGAATCAGATATGAATAGTTATGTTAGCGGTGGTAGAGAAGGATTTGAATATATAGTTAGAAAAATCAAACCAATGTGGTTAGATTATCAATTTAAAACAGAGAATAAAACAATAACATTTACAATTCAATTTACATTTGAAAATTATGACCAATATGTTGAAAGATTAACAGA
This sequence comes from uncultured Clostridia bacterium, assembly GCA_944388675.1. Taxonomy (GTDB): domain Bacteria; phylum Bacillota; class Clostridia; order TANB77; family CAG-508; genus CAG-245. Next base: position 21,731 of record CALXJR010000005.1, on the reverse strand, counting down.
ACTGCTTGGATATGAACCAGCAATTCTTAATGAAAGCGGAAGTACAAGAAATTTAGTAGAAGGATTTAATGCTATAGAATTATTGAACTTTATAACAAATGGACTAGAATCAGAAGATATGTTAGTAGAAGGGAATATACAGGATTTCTTTACAATTGTTAACAGTACATTGCAAATTAGAGATAATAAATATGAAACAAAAGACTCAATAGACACAAGAGAAAAGCAAGACATTATTTTATTTTCAAATGTTGCAATAACAACAAATATTGAAAGTATGTCATCTTATGCAAGTACAATAGAAGTTACCCTAGATTCAGATGATAAAGAAAATATAGACATTGTAAAAGAACGATTTGAAAAAGTTGGAAGTTTAGAAAATCTACAAAGTGATACAAGAGCATCTGTTACATTTTCAGCATCAAGTTTAGATGAACTATCGAAAAAAACAATGCAAGCATTAAATGTTTCAGCATTAATAACCGAAAAAAAAGAATATAAAACTGATAATAAACTAAAGGTAACATTTGAAGAAAGAATAGACACAGAAAAATTATTATCTGAGAATGGAACGATTTCATATAAAGTTGTTTGTCCTGACTTTTATGAAAATATGAATAAAATAGATGAAGAATCAAAAGTTGTTATTAATGATAAAATAGTATCTCTACGAAATAATGATGAAAATATGTATTTTACATATGAAAAACCTCTTACAATTGAAAAGATTAAAATAAGTACTAAAATTACTATGTATGGAGAAATTGAAAGAAATATTATCTTACAAGTACCTTTAGAATATGCAACATATTATAAAGATATTTTAACAGAAAAAATACAAAATAAATTAGACAAAGGAATGACTTTAAATATATATGATGAAGGTATTATGAGATGTTACAGTATTAATTTTAAGGGGTTAACTTTAAAAAGAATAGAAGAAAAAACTTCACAAATTATATCTGGAAATGACAGGATAGATTTTGGAAATAAATATATCTTTTTCTTGAAATCTGAAATCAAAGAAAGGTTAAAAGTTAATACCATAATAGATGGTATATTACAACCAGAACAAATTGAAGTAGAATATATTTTGCCAAATTCGACAAATAAAATTTTGGATGAAAAAACTGAAAATCATATATATACAACATTGACAAGTGACGGAAAGGTTGAATTTACTTTTACCTATAATAATTATATTATGTTTGGATTTATGGCTATTTTAATACTTGTAATTATAGTTGTCATATTAAGTATTAAGAAAAAAATTAAGAAAAAACGTACAAATACATAAGTCAAAATGAACTTGCGTAATATCATAAAATAAGCAAAAAATCAACATAATTAAAATGTATAAACTTTTCTATTTATTTTTCTATTTTCTTATGATAAACTATGTTTGTAGAGGTGATTGGGAATGTTATATACATATAACAAACTAATAAGAGACAATAATGTGAAATTAATGGAAGATAAGGGATGCAAAGTATGTTACGAAACATTAGATGATAAAAGGTATGGGGAAGAGCTTGATAAAAAACTAAAAGAGGAAGTAAATGAATATATTGCAGACTATAATATAGAAGAAATGGCAGATGTAATGGAAGTTATTTATGCAATTCTTGATTTTAGAGGAATTACAATGGAAGAAGTAGAAAATGTAAGAATTAAAAAAAGAGAAAGAAAAGGAGCTTTTAAAAAGAAAATATTCTTAAAAACTGTTGAAGAAGACTAAAAAAGAAAAGAGGTAATAAATATGCAAATTATTTTGGCATCACAGTCTCCTAGAAGAAAAGAATTAATGGATTTAATGGGGCTTGATTATAAAGTAATTGTAAGTAATGCAGATGAAACTTTTGAAGAAGGTTTATCTATAGAAGAACAATCTAAAAGATTAGGCTATATTAAAGCAAAAACTGTATTTGATGAAACAAAAGGAGATAGAATTGTAATTGGCTCAGATACAATGGTATTAAAAGATGATGAAGTATTTGAAAAACCTAAAGACAAAGATGATGCAATAAGAATGTTAAATAAGCTAAAAAATACTGACCATAGAGTAATTACTAGCTTATCTGTTTTAATTCAAGATGGAGATAAGTATTCTGAATATATTGATTATGATATTGCAAAAGTATATTTTAAAGATATGACTAAAGAAGAAATATTAAAATGGGTTGAAGAAGGAAACCCATATGATAAAGCAGGAGCATATGCAATACAAAGTAAATTTGGAGTGTTTGTAGATAAAATAGATGGAAACTATTTTACAGTAGTTGGTCTCCCAATACATAAATTATATGAAGCAATAAAAAAATATATTTAAGGAGTAACCTTTATGGAAAATGAAAAATTTAAAAAAACTTTAATTTTACTTTTATTATTTTTATTAGCTTTAGGAATAATGATTAATATTCAAACATTAGGTACAGTTATAGGTACCATAATAGGAATAATAAATCCTTTTATATTAGGAGGAAGTTTAGCATTTATTCTAAATATTCCTATGAGCTTCTTTGAAAGAAAATTAAAAACAAGAAAAACAAAGAAGAAAAACAAAAAAGTAAAGAGTAATTCAAAATTTATAAGAATTATTTCAATCATCTTTGCAATAGTAGTAATATTGCTTATTATAGCTTTTATTATCACATTAATAGTTCCAGAACTTGTAAATGTAATTGGTTTATTAATTGATAATATTCCATATTATGCTGAACAAATAACTACATTTGCTGAAAAATATAATATTAGCATACCAGATTTAAATACAATAATCAATGAAGCAAATTTAGATATGGAATCAATTAAACAAAGCATAATGGGTGTTATTCCAAACTTAGTTACATCATCAATATCTTTTGTTGGTAAAATATTTTCTGGAATTGCAAATTTCTTTATTGCAATAATATTTGCAATATATATTTTATTTGATAAAGAAAAATTACAAACTCAGGCTAAAAAAATTATATTTGCTTATTTTAAATTAGGTACAGCAAACAAATTTATAAATGTTGGAAAAGTTACAAATAAAACTTTTAAAAATTTCTTTACAGTCCAATGTTTAGAAGCTACTATATTAGGAGTTTTATGCATAATTGGATTATTAATTCTGCAAATACCTTATGCAATTCCTATTGGAATTTTAGTTGGAGTAACGGCCTTAATTCCAGTTGTTGGAGCTTTTTTAGGAGCAATAATAGGTTCAATTTTAATACTTTCTGTAGACCCTATTAAAGTTATAATATTTGTAATCTTTATAATAATATTACAACAAGTTGAAGGAAATTTAATTTATCCAAGAGTTGTTGGAAACTCAATGGGACTTCCGGGAATGTGGGTTTTATTTGGAGTAACTGTTGGTGGAAGTTTAGGTGGAATTTTAGGAATGCTTTTAGGTGTACCAATAACTTGTGTAATTTATTATTTAATAAAAGAAAGTGTAAATTCAAAATTAAAAAACAAAAGTATAGAAGAATAAGGAGAAATTTATGTTTGAAACAATTTTATGTATTATAATTATTGGTATTATAGTTATAGCTGTTGTGAAAAAAGTATCTAAAGGTGTAGATAAAAGCAATTATAAAGATTATATTATTTTAGATAATATGCCAAATGATTTTAAACAAGTTTATGATAAACTTTATGAAGAACATATTTTAGAATTAGAAAACATGAGAAAAAAAGTAAGAATAAGAGAAATATTTAAATATATTTGTTTGCTTTTATTCTTTATTGGATATTTTGTTATGGATTTTGATGGAGTATTGTTTTCTCAAACTATCGATATGGTAATTTCTTTAATTGGATTTATTTCCCTTGTATTGTTTATGGTATTAGTATTTAGAAGTAGAAAATATAAGAAAAGCTATAAGTTATCTTATAAAAAAGAAATAGTTTCAAATTTTATAAAGCTTTTAAACCCAAATCTAGAATATAAACCTATAACAGATAATCCACAGCAAATACTAGATTATTATAGATCTGCGAATTTTGATAATAAAACATTTAATAAATTTTATTGTGACGATTACATAGAAGGATTTATAACAGATGATATATATTTAAAAATGACAGATGTTCACATACGTAGAGAAACAGGTAGTGGCAAAAATAGACATGTTGAAGAGATATTTCAAGGACTATTTGCAATTACAAAATGTAATAAGAATATTGGAACAACAGTTAAAATTTCTAAAAATAAAATGAAAATACTTGAGAAAAAAGATAGGGTAGAGATGGATAGTAACGAATTTGAAGAATATTTTGATGTATATTCTCAAAATAAAATTGTGGCGATGCAAATTCTAACTAGTGACATAATGGAGATGTTACTTAATTTCTATAAAAAATATCAATTAGCTTTTGAAATTATCTTTGAAAATAGTACAATATTTTTAAGATTTTTTACAGGTCCTATGTTTGAGCCAAAAATATTTGGTAATTCAATGGATAAGGAATTATTATTTATATATTTTGAAACAATAAAATTTACTACTCAGCTTACACAAAAAGTAAACAAAGTTATACAAGATACTGAAATATAGAGAAATATAAATATTGACATAATGTGGAAAAAATTATATAATATAGCTGTTTCAACTTTTTTATTGTACTCTTATTTAAAGGGTACTACAAACCGAAAGGAGAATACTTATGGGCTTATTCGACCGGATCAGAGAAAGTGTTGAGGGTGCTATTTTTATAAGTGAAGATAGCACTCCAACAGAAGAACCAGTTATGTCTGAAGAACAGCTTGCTGGTTGCGAAGTAGAAGGTGATGCAAATCAGACCGCACAGAACTTGCTTAGTGAGGCACTTAGCGAGTTGGACAAAGCAGGTGTGGACAGCACAATTTTGAAAATCCAGGAAATTTTAGACACCTGGGGAGCAGATTGTAGCTCAACAATTGTTTTGAAAACTTTGAAAGTTGCGAGAATTGCCCCAGAAGTTCTGCAACAAGATGGAGAAGCTCGCATCAAGAAAATCAATGGCGTCATGTCTATGGTAGATTCTGATGCAGAGCAAGTGTTCGAAAAAGCTACTCAAACCGAAAAGGATATCAACCAGGCAATTAACGATGAGGAATCGGCATATACTGCTGATGTTGATGCTCTTAACAAACAATGTGAAGAAGACATCAAAGCTCTTCGTGAAAAGCTTCAGGGCGATATCCTTGCACGTCAGCAAAAACGGGATGATACTTTAACCGCACTCAATTCTCAGAAGGCAGAAAATACCAAGGAGAAAGATGAAGCTGATGCACTGAAGTCTGCCGTTTCCAGGATGGGAACTGAACAGATTGATTACATCAATAAGCTTCTCGGATTTCTTCAATCTCAACAAGAACAAACCTAAGGAGGCAAGTGATGAGTAAAGGTAGACATCGTCGGTTAAAGCCGATTGGAAAATTGATAATTTTTGGTGCTATAGCCATAATTATCACCATTTTGGCTGTTATCACTTTCTTTGTGAGCAAGTCTTTTACGTCCGACAAAACCGAAAGTGTTCCCAGCAGTAGCAGTTCGTCTCTTTCTGAAGGCACAACTTCTACAAGCGAAAGCCAAACCAAAGAAGATACTTCAGTAGAGACAACTGAAGCGACTACAGGGAATACAGTTAAGCTGAATGGTGAGTGCAACACTTTTGGCGGTTATACCGCCGTATTTGTTGCAAATGGAGGAAACACCACAAAGGAAGGCTCTTACTTCTCCGATGCTGGCCTTGATGTTACTGTCAACATTGAAGATAATGATGACGTAATTATTCAAAACTTTATTGATGGTAAAATAGATTTCTTCTATATGACTGTCAATAAAATGGCATTGGTAACTAAGCAGCTTGAAGATGCAGGTGTCCAAGCAATTATACCTTATCTTACTGATACTTCAACTGGCGGTGATGGTATTGTTGCAAATGAACAGTTCCAATCGATTGATTCTTTGCAGAATACCAAAATCGCAATGGCACGGAATTCTGTTTCGACTGCTATCCCAGTCTGGTTTTTAAATCAGAGTGGACTTGACAGTACTGTTGTACAAAATATCATAAACAATTTTGAATTGTACGATAGTACCCAAGAAGCTGTTCAGGCCTTCACCAATGGTGAAGCTGGCGCAGTGTCCACTTGGGATATGACTTCTGCATTAAGTGCAGAAAATAGCCATGTTCTTTTCTCTACTAAGGATGGACAATATCTGGTTATAGATGCGCTTATTGTGAACAAACAATTTGCAGACGAAAACCCGGAAGCTGTTAAGGCTCTTGTTGATGGCACAATTACTGCTGTTAACGACATGAATAATGGCTCCAATGTTGAACAAGCTTATCAGACAATCCGTGATTCTGTACCAGATTTTGCGGATTATGATGATGCAACCATGCAAGATGTTCTAAACGACACCAAATATTTGGGGTATAAGAAGAACATTGAAGTGTTCGACATTGCGAAACAAATTTATTCTGATTTTTGTCAGGTATGGCAACAACTCGGATTTGAAACAAATCCTGACTACGTTTCCCAATTGTTTGATGATAGCTACTTAAACGAGCTATCTGGCAAGTGGGCAAACGAGCAAGAACAAGTTGAAGAAGATGTTGTTGCGACCCAGCAAAATACGGAAGACCGAGAAGCTCTTATTTCTCGTACTGTGCAACTTCTTTTTGAGCCGAATTCCGCCGAATTTCTTAGCGGATATGAGGCTGAGGATGAAGCAATGCTTGATGAATATGTTAAGATTGCTAAAGTCCTTAACCGAATGGTTATCAAAATTGAAGGTAACATCTCGCTTTCGCCTGGTAGTGTCAGTAATGAAGCTGACTATGAATTATCACGGCTTAGAGCCGAACGAGCAAAGGACTACCTGGTTGAAAACGGAATAGAGGCAAGCCGTATTGTGGGTGTTGCAAATGGTGGTGATAAACCCATCGCAAGCAACGAAACAGAGGAAGGCCGTCAGCAAAACCGTAACTGTATTATCTCGATCTATCAAGGCGAAGGATAAATCCTTACGCCAAAGATAACTCATAGCATTCAGTCCCCCTTTTCCTATTAGGAGAAGGGGGACTTTTCGTGTATTTACATAAATAATCTATTGAAAAGTTCACATAAATATGATATACTTGAAAAGCTAGTAAGGAGATAATAAAAATGGGATTTTGGGACTTTATGTTTGAAGATGAAGAAAGTGAAAAAAAGAGAAAGAAACCAAGAAAAAAATTAAGTGATTTATTATTTGAAGATGTAGATGAGCAATCTAATAAGCCTAAAAAAGGCTTTTGGGACTTTTTATTTGAGGAAGAAAAACCTGAAGTAGAATTTACTGATCCAGAAGATGTTCAAAATATGTCAGAAACTCTAAGTGGAAAGTTACAAGACAAAAAAAGAGTGTTAACAATGATGGGGCTTGCATTAAGACAAATAGATATTAAAGAATTCCCTGGAAGTGGAGAGATAATACAATCATACCTAGAACTTGTAGAAATGCAACAAAAATTATCAAGTGCTGAAGAAAAATTACAAGAAGATGATATAATGGCTAGAATATCTTTAGAGAGAGATTATGAAGAATTTGAACAAAAATATAATTCTAGGATTCCAAGAATAAAAACTTTATTTTATTTTAGTGAATTAAAAAAACAAAATAAAAGAATGGACACAGCATTTAATAAAAAAACAGGAAAAGAACTAACTGAAGATTTTCTTGCAGATTTTCAAGAAAATATACAAAAAATAACTGAACAACAAGATGGATTTAGTGATGACTATAAAGAAGAAATTATGAATGAACTTTTAACAGCTGAATATAGACTTAGAATGTTAAAATTAATGAGAGAAATATATTTAGAAGAAGAACCTAATCAAAATCCATTTTCTAAATATAGCAAAGACAAAAAAGGTAAATTTGTAGACTTACTTTTGGCTGATATTACAAAAGCAGATGAACAATATCAACAAATTATGGAAAGAGAGAATTTATATACTAAGACAAAAGTTCTAGAACATGAAGATTTTGAAGAACTTTCACAAAACGCTGATGATTTAAACACTGAAATAAATAATGGAATATTAGACGATTTATCAATGGCTGGAATGTTTGAAAATGAAGAATATGATTCATTAAAAATGTTCATAAAACTAAAACTTAAAATGAATCAAATTGATTCAAAATTAGAACAAGCAAAAAACATAGATTTAGAACAATATAAAAGAATTAAAAAATCAAAAGGAAAAGATAACAAACATAATCCACATGGTGAAGAGCGGAAGATAAAATTATGTAGAAACCTTGATAAAATTTAATTAATAGAATATAATTTAATCATAATGAAAAGAATATACAAAACTTAAAAAATGCTTAAAAGTTTAAATATCAGGAGATTTAAAAAGTGGCTAAAAAAGTTCAAGAATCATATATTAATATTGGAAATATACAATGCCAAGTAATTCGTGAAAGAATAAAAAATACATATATTCATATAAAAAATTCTAATATAATAGTAACAACTTCAACAAATATTTCTGATGAAGCATTAAAGAAATTGTTATTTGATAAAAGAGATTGGATTGAACAGAAATTAAAAAAACAGCAAACCTCAAAAAGAAATATAAATTATAAAAATGGAGATACGATATATGTACTTGGAAAACCTTATATTTTGAGTATAATATATGAAAATATAAAAAGAAACTATATAAGCTTAGATGGAAATAATCTTAATTGTCATATTAATGTTAATTTAACTGATTTAAATGATGAAGATAAAAAAGACATTATTAAGAAGATGATTGAGAAATATTATAGATATATAGCACTTCAAGAAGTTCCTTCTGCAATGGAAGATTTGCAAGAAAGAACAGGCTTACATCCACTAGAATGTAATATAAAAAATTTAAAAGCAACATGGGGAATATGTTCATCAAAAAAGAAAATAAGTATTAATTTAAATTTAATGGCTTATAGTAGACATACAATAGAATATGTTTGTCTGCATGAATTATGCCATCTAAAATATATGAATCATTCTAAGAATTTTTGGAATTTAGTAGAATATTATATGCCAGACTATAAAGAAGCAAAAAAAGAGTTAAATGAATGATATTTAAATGTTTTAAATAATTACAATGAATGAAAGGAATTAAAATGAATTTAGAAGAAAATACTAAAAGATTAGAAAATTTTAAAAATAGATTAACTGAAATTGGAGATTCTCTTTGACACAGCTAAACTTGAAAGTGATTTACAAAGTTTAGAAAAACAAACAAATGATCCAAATTTTTGGAATGATTCATCAAATTCTGGAAAAGTTTTGAAGCAAATTAATAAACTTAAAGAAAAACTTGAAAATTATAAAAAAGTTAAATCAACCTTAGAATATTTGTTAGAACTTAACGAAATTTTATATTCTGAAATAGAACAAAATGGAAATAAACAACTTGAAAAAGACGATATTTCCATAATTCTTTCTAATGTTGAAGACAAGGATATTTGTTCAGAAATAAAAGAGATAATTTCTACAACTAATTCATTAGAAAAAGATATTAATAAATTAGAAATAAATACTTTATTATCTGGAAAATATGATGCTAACAATGCAATTTTAACACTTCACCCTGGTGCTGGAGGAACTGAAGCTCAAGATTGGGTACAGATGCTTTATAGAATGTACACAAGATGGGCAAATGCAAATGGTTATGAAGTTAAGGAATTAGATTATTTGCCTGGAGATGAAGCAGGAATTAAAAGTGTTACTTTTTTAGTTTCTGGAGAATATGCATATGGTTATTTAAAAGGTGAAATGGGAGTTCATAGATTAGTTAGAATTTCACCTTTTGATGCAGGAGGTAGAAGGCATACATCCTTTGCATCTGTAGAAGTTTTACCAGAAATTACAGAAGATACCGATATAGAGATAAATCCAGATGATTTAAGGATTGATACTTATAGATCATCTGGAGCTGGAGGCCAGCATATTAATAAAACATCTTCTGCAATTAGAATTACTCATATTCCAACTAATATAGTCGTAACTTGTCAATCTGAAAGGTCACAAATACAAAATAGAGAAACAGCAATGAAAATGTTAAAATCAAAATTACTTAACTTAAAGGAAAAAGAAAATAAAGAAAAAATAGAAGACTTAAAAGGTGTGCAAATGGATATAGCTTGGGGAAGTCAAATTAGATCTTATGTATTTTGTCCATACACTATGGTAAAAGACCATAGAACAAATTATGAAGTTGGAAATGTTCAAGCTGTTATGGATGGAGACTTAAATGGCTTTATAGATAGTTATTTAAAATGGTCAAAAACAGGACATACTGAGAATAAATAAAAAAATAAACACTCTTATATTTAGAATAATTCAAAATATAAGAGTGTTTTTGTTCTAAAATAGACAAACCATGAATATAATTAACTAATGATAAATAAACAAATGGGAGGAAATTTATGGACGAAAGAAAATTAACACCTCAAAATAATGGAAATGTTGTTCAAAACATTATATTAGAAAATAGAGAAAAACTTACTATTACTGGAGTTTCAGATGTTTTAAGTTTTGATGATCAAATTGTAATTGTTGAAACACAATTAGGACTTCTTACAATAAAAGGAGAAGATTTAAGGATAAATAAGCTTAGTATTGATAGTTCAGAAGTAATAATAGAAGGTGAAATTTTTAATTTAGGATATAGTGATAATGATATTACAAAGAAAAATAATGTTAGTATTTTAGGTAAGATCTTTAAATAATTAAGAGATGAGGAATTATATGGATAATTCAGTTAATCAGATACATTTATTTATTATTTTTTTAATATGTGGGTTAGTAATTGGAATATTTTTTGATGTTTTTAGAATATTACGAAAGTCATTTAAGACACCTGACCTTATCACTTATATAGAAGATGCGTTATTTGGCGTTTTTACAGGAATTTTTTTAATATTTATGCTTTTTGTTTTCAATAATGGTGAACTAAGATTTTATATATTTATTGCTTTAAGTCTTGGACTTATAATATATTTATTAACAATTAGTAAATTTTTTATAAAAGTAAATGTAAAAATATTAACAACAATTAAAAAAACTATTATAAAAATATTATCTATATTATTGTATCCTATCAAATTTTTATTAAATTTAATAAGAAATCATATACTTAAAATAGTCCTAAAACCTTTCAGAATATTAACTATTAATATCAAAGGATTTTACATTAATAATTTAAAAAGAACAAAAAAGGCTAAAAAAATTAAGAAAAAAAAGAAGGATTTTAGTAAATAATGTAGAAAGATATAATTGTAGGATAAAATTTATTATTGGAGATAATCATATGAAAAAAATTTATAGAAATATATTAATAGCTGTGTTTATAATATATTTTATTATAACAATAATATCACAGCAAAAAACACTTAATCAATATGCTTCTGAGGCTTCTACTTATTCTGAGAAATTAGAAGAAGTACAAGAAACTAATGAAGAATTAACTAAAACTAAAGAAAATGTTAATTCTCCTGAATATATTGAAGAAGTTGCTCGTGAAAAATTAGATATGTATTTACCAAATGAAAGAGTTTATATAGATATAAAAAAATAAAAGAAAGTATTTATTTACTTTCTTTTTCTTGATTTTTCTTTAAATTTCTTATATAATTTTATATATTATAATTATTTATATCAATGTAATAATTAATATCTTTATTAAATTCCAATAAATATAATTAAATATAAATAGAATATGGAGGATTTTTATGGAGGATTTTACAAATTATACTTTAGTTGAATTACGTCAACTTGCAAAAGAAAAAGGATTAAAAAATGTTACTAAATTAAAAAAAGATGAATTAATTGATGAGTTAAACAAAATTAAAGAAGAAGAAAAAGCTCATGAAACTGCATCTGCTAATACTAGATATCAAATTGATGAAAGCGCAAGAGATGATTCTGATCTAACATATAAATTAACTAATAGTGATGATTTCATAGCAGAAGGCGTTCTAGAAGTTTTACCAGATGGATATGGCTTTTTAAGAGGGGAAAATTATTTATCAAGCCCTAAAGATGTGTATATTTCTCCAGTTCAAATTAGAAGATTTAAATTAGATAACGGAGATAAAATAAAAGGTATTGCTAGGCTTCCAAAAGAAGGAGAAAAATTTCCGGCTTTAATTTATGTAGGAGAAGTTAATGGAGATTCACCAGAATCTGCATATAAGAGAAAAAAATTTGATGATTTAGTTCCTATATATCCAGAGGAAAAAATTAAATTAGAAACAGTTCCTAATGAATATGCAATGAGAATGATAGATCTAATTTGTCCAATAGGAAAGGGGCAAAGAGGAATGATAGTAGCTCCTCCAAAAGTTGGAAAAACAACATTATTAAAGAAAATTGCTAATAGCATTTCTATTAATCATCCTGAAATTGTATTAATAGTATTATTAATTGATGAAAGACCAGAAGAAGTTACAGATATGAAAAGATCTATAAATGGTGATGTTATATATTCAACCTTTGATGAATTACCAGAACATCATGTAAAAGTTGCGGAAATGGTTCTAGAAAGAGCTAAAAGACTTACAGAACAAGGAAAAGATGTTGTTATATTATTAGATAGTATTACAAGGCTTGCAAGAGCATATAACTTAGTTATACCTGCATCTGGTAGAACATTATCAGGAGGTTTGGACCCTGCAGCATTACATAAACCTAAAAAATTCTTTGGAGCAGCTCGTAATATTGAAAATGGCGGAAGCTTAACAATACTTGCAACAGCTTTAGTTGAAACAGGAAGTAGAATGGATGAAGTAATTTTTGAGGAGTTTAAAGGAACAGGTAATATGGAAGTTCATTTAGATAGATCTCTTTCTGAAAAAAGAATTTTTCCTGCTATTGATATTAATAAGTCTGGTACAAGAAGGGAAGAGAAGTTACTTTCTCCAGAAGAATTAAATATTGTTTTTGCTTTAAGAAGAGCTATGTCAAATATGCCAGTTGCTGAAGTAACTGAGCAAATTATAAATCAAATGGTTTTAACAAAAAATAACGCAGAATTCATAGAAAAAATGAAAAAAATATTGCCAAATATGAAATAAATAAAAAAATCCTAAGATAAGTATCATTATTAGAAATATATCAATAGAATATATGTAATAATAATTTAATTTTCTTTGGATTTAAAAATTATAATTACTATATTGCATAAAATTATTATAAATTAATAAATTTAGTAAAAATAGAGCAGGGAGAGGAGAAAGTATACGCAAAAATTGATATAAATAGATGTAAATATCATTGCGCAAAATCAAAATTTTGTGCAATGATGAATAGGAATAAATATAGAAGTATACTATTTTGGTACGCCCCCTGCAAATTTTGCTAAATCTTGATATCTTGCATGATTTAACTATTATTTTAAACATATAACTTGTTATTTATATTTTAAAAACTCTTTAAACTGTATTCTCATGCGTTGTTTTTTATTATCTTTTAATTTATATGATAATTTATATTGTAATTTATTTTATTTTTTATTTTTAATAATTAATTATTAATTAATTTATTCTTATATAAATTTATAACATTTACATATTTTTTATTAAAAGTCTCAAAATTTCTTTATACACTGAAATTGCCTTATTTTTTAGACATAAAAACTATATGTCTATTTTATAAAAACGCCTTAAAACGCATTCTCGTGCGTCATATTTTTAGCCATTTTTAGCAAATTTTCTAAAGTACCTAAAATTAGGCATTTTTAAAAAAACTTATTAATATTTTTTAATATTTTATTATATTAGATAATTATTAGACATGTAACTTTATTACTAGATTATAAAAATGTCTTAAAATCGATCCTGATGCTTAGTAAAATGCTAATATGTTATTAGTATTTAAAATTTATATTCTTAAATTTATATTTATAATTTATATATAATTTATTATAGTTTAATATTTTTTAATCACAATTAAAATATTAAATTAGTTTTACAATCTATAATTATAAATCAATATATTCAATTTAAACTTTATAATAATTTTAAAAGTTCAAATGTTCGGTTTTAAAATTTTAAATTATATAAAATTATCAAAACTAAAATTTTTTTAATTTAATAATTTTTAGCTTTAATAAAAAAATTTTTCATTTAATTTATTTTTAACATTTTTAATTTTACTTTTTTTAATTTATTGAATATTTTTTATTAATATTATTTTGAAATTAAAGTCAAAAACATATATTTATTTTTGTAATTTATTTTATTTTTTTTTAATAATTTTTCGTTTAAATAAAAAATTAATTTTTTTTATTTTTTATAATTACAAAAATTTTCTATTCCCCCACTCCCTGCTCAATTATATAACTTTAAAAATTTCCTTATATTCATTTTATTAGCTTAATTAAATGTATTAAGGCTATTGCAAAATTTGCAACAACCTTATTCTTTTTAATTTTAAAATTCTTAGTTTCTTTTTTAATTATTTTTATTGCTCTTAATAATTTGCCAATATCCATTCTTATCAGCGCCTATTCTTTTTATAATCCCTTTTTCTGTTAATTTTTTTAAATTATTTGATACAGACGTCACTGAAATTCCAACTTGTCCGTGACAATTCTGATAAGATAATATTAGGATTTAAACTTATTAATTCTAATATTTTCTTTTGGTTTAATGTCAATTTACTTTCAACTTTACTTTCAACTTTACTTTCAACTTTATTGCTTAAATTCTTTTCTGTATTTTCTACTAATTTATCCAAATCTTTTCTATAAAATACAACAAAAAAGGCTAGTTTTCTATCCTCAAATTCAACTTTTAAATTTTCTTTTTTACAAACACTATAAATTTTTCTTAATCCAGTTCCCCAGGTTTCAATCTCACCTGATAAATAAAGTATTTTTACAATTAATGGATTTCTAGGTCTTGATGATTCTTGTTTTTCTATATAGTCGTTTGGTGTTGCTTCTTCAGTAAAATGTCCTGGGTTATCAATTTCTATTCTGTTACTATAAATAGCAATATTTACACTATATGGTTCTTCCCAATCTCTATGTCCGAAAAGCATTGCAAAGAGCTTCTCTTATAGCTGTCATAGGAATTTCTGGAACATCTTCTCTTGCAAAACTGCCTGTATTAAAGTTTGCACTCCATCTTATATTTTTACTTATATACTGTTCTCCAATATCAATTAGTTTAAATATGTTACCGTTATAGTCTTGCATATCTAAAAATGTAGTTTTTTCTTCTGTTGCAAAAATAGCTCCTCGTAATTCTACATTAGGATTCTTTCCAAATAAAATATTTCCTGCATTTTTAATTTTTCCATTATTATCTATTAAATTTAGTCTTTTTAAAATATCTTCTTTACTAGTATATTCGTAATTTATCCTTCCTTTTTTATTTCCTTTTTCTATAAACTTTTTTAAAGTTTCTTCATCTATATCATCAAGTGCAATGTTACTAGGTAGTTCTTCCCATTTGTTATTTTTTCTTTCTGTCTGTAATATCATTTTCTTCAATTCATTTTGTGTTATTTTTTTATCTTAATCGGATACTCTTATAAAAGCTCTACCATTTGCAAAATAGGGTACATCATTGCCTTCAAATTCAACTTTGATACATTCTTTACCACTTAATATAACCTTTTCTACTATTGGAAATATTCTTGGCTCAATATGATCAGTGATTGTTCTCGAAATATCTCTTAATGTATTTTTTCCTATAACTTGTCCGACAGGAGTTCCATCATTTTTTATGCCAAAATATAAAATTCCTTTTTGATGTTTATTTAATATTGCAACTATTGAATCTAATGCGGATTGCAATTCCGCTGTTGATGTTTTAAATTCAATTTTTTCATTTTCTTCTCCCATATAGTACCTCCCAAAAATATTTTGAAGTCATTATACCATAGTTCTGTAAAAAAACATACAAAGATGCTAAAATTTATTATAGCATCTTTTAATAAAATCATATATTCTTATATATTTTATATTTGGCTTATATTATCAAAATTTTGTGCAATGATGAATAGAAATAAATATAGAAGTACACTATTTTGGTACTCCTCCTGCGAATTTTGCTAAGTCTTGATATCTTGCATGATTTAACTATTATTTTAAACATATAACTTGTTATTTATATTTTAAAAACTCTTTAAAATGTATTCTCATGCGTTGTTTTTTATTATCTTTTAATTTATATGATAATTTATATTGTATTGTAATTTATTTTATTTTTTATTTTTAATAATTAATTATTAATTAATTTATTCTTATATAAATTTATAACATTTACATATTTTTTATTAAAAGTCTCAAAAATCCTTTATACACTGAAATTGCCTTATTTTTTAGACATAAAACTATATGTCTATTTTATAAAAACGTCTTAAAATCGATTCTGACGTTTTGTAAAATGTTAATAAGTTATTAATATCTAAAATTTTTATAATCTTAAAATTATATTTATAGTTCATATATAATTTAGTTTAGCTTAATATTTTTTATCATAATTAAAATATTAAATTAGTTTTAAAATATAAAATATAAATTAAAATTTACTCTTTAAATTTTATAATAATTTTTAATTAAAAAATTTTATTTAAATTTAAAAAGTTCAAATGTTCGGTTTTAAAATTTTAAATTATATAAAATTATTAAAACTAAATTTAATAAATTTAAAAATTTTTATTTTCTGTAAAAATCTTTTATTTAATTTTTTATTTTTTTATTTTACTTTTAAAAAATTAACTCTATTTCAAATAAACTAGGCAATTTTAATTCCTCCTTCTCTAGCCCATTCATAAAAGTATGGTGCACCTTTTTCCAATATTTTTTTAAACATTTTAATAACTCTTTACTATCCTCATTTATAGATATCTCTTTTGATTTTTTATTTTTTTTATAATAATCAATCCATTTATTTTTTGCTATTTTATAAAGCCAAGTTTTAACACTTGATTCATTTTTAAAATTATTTATGTTTTTTACAGCACTATAAAAAGTTTCTTGAACTAATTCTTCAGCTATATGTTTATTTTTAGTTAATGATAGTAAATAATTATATACTGCTTTTGAATATTCTTGATATATGTCTTCCATTAATTTTTCCTCTCACTAATATAGACTCAAAAAAAATATTTTGTTACAAAAATTTTAATTTTTTCATTAGAAACTAACTAAACTGTAATTTTTCACTCCACAATACGTGTAATTCAAATAATTTATAAAGTTTATATATAATCATTTACATCAGCAGTTGAATAAATTAAAATGCCCCCTCAAACGTTAAGATAATCTTTAACATTTGAGGGGGAACATTTTTCAATCGAGATTGCTTGAAATCATTTCCAATGTCTGCATAAGTGTAAGCCGATACTTTTTGAAATCATCACATTCCATTTCGTCATAATATTCTGCTAACTGGACAAGCTGAACAAGTTTAAGATTGTAGTGCTTGGCAAGTTTTTCCAACATTTCCAAATCGGAAGTGCTCCTTTTGCCATTTTCAATCTCGCAAAAGTAGCTTTTACTGAGTTTTATTTTGCTTGCAACTTGCGCTTGTGATACATTATTTGCAATCCTTACAATTCTAAGGACTTTATATAAAGTATCCTTTTTCATAATAGCCTCCTTGTATTAACTTAAAGACTGTGATTCGTACAATAACGATAACGTATAAAAAACAAAATAATTATATCACATTATTATGTAAATGTAAATCGTAAATATTTGGTTCTATACATAATTTCCCTTATTTTAAAAAATCTTTTAAACAATTTAATTGTAATTCAAATTCATATCTTGTAAATACTGTTTCTTCTTTTGTTTCTCCTCCCATTGTATGTATAATATCTCTATTTGTTGTTTTTAATATATTTCTATATAGGGGATTTTGTATGGCAGATATATATAATTCATCAACTAAGTCATCATATTCTTTACTAAACCTGTTTATTTCTTCTCCTTGCCAGAAAAGTATTCCGTTTTGTTTCCAGTCATATCCATTACAAACTTTTATATGATTTGAATCTAGGCCACTGTAATTAAATACTAGATTTTGCATATCTATATCTTTAAACTTTATTCCTTGGAAAAAAGATTCAATACTTTTTAATTTTTTACCTTTGAATTCAAACTCATATGGAAATAAATTTGATAATACCTTTGCATAAGGTCCTTTGTACTTATAACCAACATTAATCCATTTTTCACAATCTCCTATTTCTTTACCTTCCTCATCTAATAAAGGTTCTCCTTCACAATATTGTTTTCCATTAATTTCTTCAATTTCCTTTTGTTTAAAATTATAATTACTTTTAAATTTTTTAAACTTTTCTAATTCTATATTTATATCTCTCATCATAAACTCCATATTTTTTCTATAATACATATTTGTATTACATTATGTAATTTTGTCATAAAAACATGTAAAGTACAAGTAATAAAAAACTTTAATAATGAAAAACCGTTTCCTATATTAAAAATTAGTTAAATAAAAATGTTAATTGTTACAAATTGTATTAATTCTTGTCATCAATTCAGTATTACTTGTTAAAGGTACTGCATCTTCTATCATATAATTCTTTAGAAGATTTCTATCTTCTTCTGATAAATCCTCTTTTTCAATTACATCAAGTATTAAATTATATAAATCTACATAAGGTCCTTCAAATTCATTAATAGTATGTGTATTTTCAAATTCTTTTTGAAGTTTGCTACATTCATTTGGATAATATTTTAACATTATATTTTCTACTTTTTTTACTCTATCTTGATATTCACTATTTGTTTCAGTATCTGGATTTGTCAAGTCTTCTGAGGTTGACCTATAATTTAGATTAGGATTTTCGACATATGGTGATTTTTCACTTAACTTTTCGTTTTTGATATCTTCAGAGCCATATTCTACAATTGGAATTCTTTCAATAATGTTTGGAATTGCAAACACGCTTAGAGGAACTACTATCAATATTAATAGTATTATGATTAATATAATTTTACTTTTTTTCATATTTTCCACCTCCTCTCAACATAATATTATAGAATATAAAATATTTATCTGAGTGCATGCTACAAAATTTATATTTTTCTATTTATTTGAAATAATACTTAAATCATTCTTTTAAATAATAATTTATAAAGTATTGTTTCTTATTCAGCATATATATTATATTACTAATTGTTCATATATTTCTATATCTTTATCTGGTATATTATTTTCAATATTTTTTATTGTATAACCTGAAAGATCTGGCAAAGTCACATCTTCATTTGTTACAACATCAGTTTTTATAGAATATGTTTTTTCTCTGTAAGACTTATTATAAATTTCCTCAATAGTTCTTATTAATGTGTTTTTTTCTTTATCAATCCATATTTCTTTATATGATGTTTTACTATCAGTTTTTAAAACATAACACTTTTTTCCATTATATGTATCTGTTCTAAGTTTATATCCTGCTCGAACCCATATATTAATTAATGGTCCAATATCCTCGCTAAATGGTTGTAATGCTATCATCAATAAATCTAAAAATTCACTTTCTCTTCGGAAAATGTAATTTGATTTTATGTTATAGCATAATTTTTGATTTTCTTCAATTTCTGTTTTTTCTTTAGAATTAATCACGCCATATTCAAATGTATCTGGGTTTCCTACAGTAACATTTGGACTATAAAAATGTGTTTCTGTTTTATATTGTCCATCTTTATAAAAATACTTTGAAATATAAAATTGTTCTTTGTTTCTTTCAAAATCAATTCTATTTTCAGTTATTTGTAATAAATAGTTACTTGCATTTTTATATTCATTAACATTGTTTATAGCTTTACTTGCAACATTGGTATTTATATAAAATTTAATAAAAATAATTAATGGTAAAATAATAATAATTAAAGCTAAAATTACCAATATTACTTTTAAGATAAACATATGTCTATTATATTTTTTTAAGTGTTTGATTTCAATTTGTTCTTCTTCTTCATTATCACAATTTGTTTTCTTCATTCCTTCGTATAATTTTCTACATTTTTGGCAAGAATCAAGATGTTCTTTTACAAATTGATTAGTATTAGTGCTTAATAAATCCGCAACATAGCTTGGGAGCAAATCTTTAACTATATCACATTCATTTTTCATTTTTTAAACTCTCCTTTAATTTTATTTTACCCCTATAAAATTTAGTCCTAGCCCACTCTTCATTTTTTCCTAATATTTGGGATATTTCTTTAAAAGTAAAATTTCTTATAAGCTTCAAATAAATAATTTCTCTGGTATCAATATCTAACATATGTATCTTTTTAAACAATTCAATAATGTTATCTTTAGTAATCATATCTTCTTCTAAATTATAATTTGCTGCTAGATTTTCAAAGTTATTCTCATCTAAATCAACATTACTTTTTTTATTTTTCTTTAAATAATCTTTCCATTTATTTTTGGCAATTTGATATAACCATGTACGAATACTCTCTTTATTTTTTAGTGTATTTATTTTCTTTATTGCAGTATAAAAAGTTTCTTGTGTTAGTTCTTCAGAAAGCTCGACATCATAAGTTAATTTATATAAGAAGTTATATACGCTTTTATAATATTTTATATATATAGCATCCACTTTTTGCCTCCTCTATTATTAAGACGATTATTATTTTTAAATGTTACAAAATAGTAATTTTTTGTTATTTTTTCTCTTTTTTTATAATTATTTTATTAAATTTAAAATTCATACTATAAGAAGTTGTCGCAAATTTTGCGACAACTTCTTATAACAAAAATAAAATTCTTTTTCTGAATCACTAAAATACTTCTTACTAAATTTATATTTCTAATTCTTCTTTATTGTCACTGTTTGCTCTTACAGTTCCATCCACATTATATCTGCCATGAACTTTTTGAATATTATTTAAAGCAATGTCTTCTAAACGTAATTCATATGTTTCAGAAATAGCAGATAAATACCATAAAGCATCTCCCAATTTTTCTTCTATTTTATACATATTTAGGACATTTCCATCAATTCTATGTTCTCCAAAAAGTTCTGATACTTTTCCAATTTCTTTTATTAATCCTAAACAGAAAAATCTTGCTCTATCTTGTTTTAAAGATGGTAAATCAGTTCTATATGTTTCTAATACACCTTGTGTATAAGCAGATATACTCATAGACTCATCTGCTTTAAAATCTTTTCTGTAATTCAAATGTGTTTTCTTTAAATTCTTTAATGCAATCTTTGTTAAACTACAGTCAGGCAATTGAATAGAAATTTGAGAAATATACCAAAGTACATCTCCTACTTCTTCACCTAAATGACTAATATCTATTTCTTCTTCATGAAAGTTGCCTTTAATACTTCTTCTTATAGGAGAGGTAACTTCTGCTGCTTCTTCATATAGACCTAAAATAAGCTCCGTATATTTATCATCCGATTCTTTATCTCTAATATATTTAGCAAGGCTATCTTTAACCGAATCTTCATATTGTGCAAATGTTAATCCCATATTAACCTCCTATTATTTTATTAAAATCTAAATTTAAAGCATCACTTAATTCACGCATACTTGAAGCTAAAGCAGATAAATCATTATTAATATTTTCTATAGATTGAAGAATCTTACCTTTTTCATTATTTGTTAAAATATCTTTAACTTCTCCGGAAATTCTTCCTGTAATTTCTATCATATCAAATTGAGCTTGAACCATTCTATTTTCTCTACTTATTTTTTC
>CALXJR010000004.1 GCA_944388675.1 uncultured Clostridia bacterium | reverse complement strand
CTAATAAGCATAACATTGTCATCGTTTTCTGGGTCATGCCCACCTTTTTCTGAGGAAGCTTCTCGAGTTAATTTTTTATCATCCAGTGATTTTTCACCTTGCAAAGGCATAATTTCTTTCCAAAAATTCATTACCTTTTCGTTCTTTGAGAAAAATCTATGACCACCTATATCCATTCTATTATTATTATATTTAATTGTTTTGGAAATTCCTCCAATATCATTTGATTCTTCTAAGACAACTATTTTATATTCTTTATTTTTGGACAATTCATAGGCAGAAGTTAGTCCTGCAGGCCCTGCTCCAATTATTATTACACTTTTCATTCCTTTACTCCATTTTTTTATTTTATGAATATACTTTATTCAGTTATTTGGTTAGCATTTTCTCCATTAATAACTTCAATTTTACCTACATTGTCTATTTGCATAGTAAGATCAATATTACCTCTACCATTAAAATAAATTAAAACTTCTTGTCCTTGTTCAAAGCTTGTAATATTATTCTCTGGATATTTTACTTTAAATATTTTAGTATTATCATCTATTTCAGCAACAGATAAATAATCTTCTTCAACTTTAACTACAATTGCTTTTTTTATAGCATTCATATTTCTATCACCAATTGCTTTGGCCTCAGCTGGATTGTCTTTTATAACTTTTATCTTTTTAATATTATTCAAGTAATCATATGGATAACCTTCATAACTGTTTGCTCTAGCTGGTTCTAATCCTACCTCTTTATTTGTAACCTCAATTCTATCTCCAACAGATAGTCCAGAAATATCTATTTTATTTCCATTTATATCTTTAATAGATACATCTCCTATGTCTAATGAAAAATATTCTAAGTTTTCAAAATTTGTAAAAACTTTATTATTTGTTATTTTTTTTATAGTATTTAAATAACTTTCACCTAGTCTTTCGTTATAAATATAAATTTTATCTCCTACTGTTAATTTAGAAAAGTCAACTGTATTTCCATTATAATCTTTATAATTATCTGAATTTATATCATAATCAAATTGTGAAACTACCAAACGTGCACCAGTAATTTTTGTTCCTTCAATATTTGTGATTGTAAAAGAATAATGTTTTGTTATACTTGCTTCATATAATCCCCATATAATTAAACCAATAAGTATTATTACAATAATTAAAACTAATAAAATAATCTTCGTTTTTTTCTTCATATCATTTTCCCCCTCTTATTTCTTATTTCCTTTTAAAGAGAATTTACATAAAAATTTAAACTTTGGTAAATGCTCTATTTTAATTGCAGCAATTGGGATTAATACTAATATATATGGAATTATATATCTAGATTTTGCTTCCCACAATATATGAAATGTAAATCCTCCTATAAAAATTAAAAGCAAAAATATAATTTCTAATGATAAGATTTTTCTATTTTGTATTAAATTTATTAAACAACATACTGAAGTTAATATTAACAATGCTTTTTGATAAAAGGTTAAAATCCAAATTGAATTGTCTAGAAAGGCGCTATCATCTACTGTATTATTTCTAATTGCAGAATAAGTGTTTTCTGTCCACATTGATGCAATTTTCATGGTATAAAATCTAAATGTATAACCTATATTATTTGCAAAACATTGCAATCTTTCTTTAACTTTTTCATTATATTCTTCTTTTATGTCTGGATTATTTATAGCTTTTTCTGCAATTTCTTCATTATACCAACCATTACCTCTTGGTGATTCTTCCATTGCCATTAAAATATATCTTACAGTTGGAGATGAATTGTTTTTATTTAAATTGTATTTATCTAAATAATAATTATCAACTAATTGAGCTGGAATAGTTGAAACAATTAAATAAAATATAATTATTGAAAAATTTAATATATTCTTCTTAAAATTATTTTGTTTAAATTCTTTAATTATATTAAGTAATAAGTAAATTACTGTAGCAATTATAAAAATTAAACTATTCATTCTCATCATGTATGCAATCATTGTAAGGATTGAAGCAAATATTGCATATTTAATATTTTTACTTTCTGTATATTTCATCATTAAATAAACCGCTAGTAAGCATAAAGCAATACTTGGAATATCACCATATATAAATGTTGAAAGTATTGGTAAAGATACAAAAGTAAGAATTAATATAAAGAATAATATTTTATTAATCTCATATTTCTTAGTTACCTGCATACAGATTTTATATAAAGCATAAATTATTAGGAAATTTCCTAAAACATTTAAGGCTCTTAAGGATTCCATTGCATCAAAATGTATTAGTCTAAAAAACATACTAAAAACAAAGGCAAGCGAAATTTGTTGGTGGTAATTTTCCGCATATTGTGCTAAAGGAATACCTAAATATGTAAGATTACTTAATAGTTCCTGAGAATCACCTCTATAAAATGTTTGTGCCAAATTGCATACATGAACAGAATCTCCTACTACATTAGGATTTACTATAAGAACCCATATTATATTAAATAAAACAAACACTATAACACCAATAGTAATTATACGTTTTTTTAATTGTTCTTGTAAATTATCTAAATATTTCGATACAAAGAATAACGCTAAGGCTAGAAGTATGTTGCATACTATGTAAATGAAACTATTAACACTTATACTAGTACACTCTTTTGCATTCAAATATGTGGTAAATATTAAATTTAATATAATAATTATAATTAAAAAGATTATTGCAAAAATATTTATGATTTTTTTCATTTTTTCTCCTATTAGTTTTACCAATTAATGTTTTCTGAAGAAACTCTTTATTTTTTCTAATATTTTTTCAAAAAAACTTTTTTCTTTTACTTCAACTAAATCTAAACTCTTATTTTCTTCTTTTTTATTTGCAACATCTTTCGTTTCAAAAACATTTTTCGTATTAAATTTTATATTTTTTTCTTCATCAACTTTTCTTCTAGCAATTTCTTGTTCTTTAAGAATCATTTTTCTTTCAGGCTCTGTTACCCAATAATCTCTATAAAAGTTTTCTATCATGGCTTTTGTTAAATTAGAAATCTTTTGCTTTTCTATATCTTTATTTAAGTCCAACTTAAATTCATATGTCTTATCCATATTATTTTTTAGTGCTTCAATAACATCTTGGGGAATTTTCTTAAAGTCTAAGTCTGGAATATATTTCAATATTTCCAACATTTCTGTACAAGCCATTTTGTATTGTTTTTCATCATAAATCATAACATTATTCATCTACCTTCACCACCTAAAACTTTATTTTTTATTTGTGATAAATAATTTCTTACATTATCTATTAATGAAACCTTTGTATTTTTATATGCTTCATGTAGATTGTTTGTTCCATATCTAAATTTATTAATTTCTTTTGAGTTTAAACTTTTTACTAAAGAAATCCTTCTTGTTAATTGTTTTACTATTGACGATCTTAAAGCATTAGACATACCCCTATTATAAAATTCGCCATTTGCTAATCCAATTACTTTATCTCTTGTTAATCTTTCTTGAACTTTTTGCCCAAATGGAACAACTTCACTTGGATATTTTTCATATAATTGTTGCAAAATATCCTCAGATGTAAATCTACCAAAAAATACTCTATTACTTTCTGAAAAAGCAATACCCATGTCATAATATTCAGGATTTCTAAATCTACCTGTAACCTCATTTTTTACAAGAAGCATATTATCCATCTTTACATCTGTATTGCTTATTAAAGCAGACACATATAAATATTTTAATAAATAATTTTTTCTATAACTTAAATCTTGTGATGTAATACCTGGAATTGAAGAAATTTGAGTTAAATCTCTATTTATAAAATCATCAACATCTCTAATAGTACTATAGGCTCCTCCTGTTTGTTTTGGCTCTACAAAGTGTTCATTTTGCTCCAATATATTTACTGACAAACAACCAGTTCCAAAAAGATCGCTCCTGGC
Source organism: uncultured Clostridia bacterium (assembly GCA_944388675.1). Classification (GTDB taxonomy): domain Bacteria; phylum Bacillota; class Clostridia; order TANB77; family CAG-508; genus CAG-245. Next base: position 29,676 of record CALXJR010000004.1, on the reverse strand, counting down.
AAGTAATATTTGTGCATGTGGAGTTCCAATAATATCCATTATTCTAGTTGCAAATAATTCAGTTAGATCTTCTTGATAAATTGTATCTCCAAGCATACATCCGTTTTGCTTAAAAAACGCTGTTTTATTAATTTGTGGAATATAGTATTCTCCTCTAACAGATGTAGAATTTCCAGGTAATTCAAATTCTCCTTTTACAAATTTTAAATTTGCTAAATCAATTCTTCCGTTCATAAATTCTCCTTTTTATTAACACTACCCTTTGCAAAATAATTTATTTAGAATATTTTCCTCATCTATTTTTCCTTCGAAAACTTTTGTTGCACTACCTGTCATATATACATGGTTATTTTCTTTATTCCATTCTATATTTAAATTTCCACCAAGAAGTTCTACAGTTACATTTCTGTCTGTATAGCCATTTAGTACACTTGCAACAACAGATGCACAAGCACCTGTTCCACATGCAAGTGTTTCACCAGCTCCTCTTTCCCAAACTCTCATTTTTATATTATTATTATCAATCAATTCTATAAATTCAACATTTGTTTTGTTAGGAAAATGTTTGTCTTTTTCTATTATTGGTCCATATTTATTAATATTTAAATCTTTTACATTTTTTACATAATTAATTGTATGTGGATTTCCCATGGATACACATGAAAATTCTTTTTGTTCTTTTTCTACTTCTATGTTTAACTTATAAAATTTAATTTTTTCATCAGATTCATATTCACATACATCTGTTACCGGTATCAAACTAAAATCTAGTATAGGCTCTCCCATATCTACTTTGACGGTTTTAACTTTGCCTTCTTCTATATTTAATTCAAGAGTTTTTATACCTGCTAGTGTTTCTATTGTAAGTATTTTTTTCTGTGTTAGTCCATTATCATAAACATATTTTCCAACACACCTAATTCCATTTCCACACATTTCAGCTTCTGAGCCATCACTATTAAACATTTGCATTCTAAAATCTGCTTTATTGCTATTTTTTATAAATATTAAACCGTCTGAACCTACTCCAAAATGTCTATCACTTATAATTTTAGCAAGATTACTTGCATCTTTTAAGTCCTTTTTTGTACAATCTATATATACATAGTCATTACCTAGACCTTCCATTTTTGTAAAATTTATCATAATATCACTTCCTCTAATTTTAACAAAACATTAGTATAATTTAAAAATAATTATTTCTATTTTTTCAAATTTCTTGAATAATAGTAAAGATCTGTACAATGTAATGACCCATCATAGAGGTCTTTTTTATAATTATCTATAAAAAAGTTTTTAATTGTTTTTTCATAATTATCAAAGCCTTGTTTTACATAAAAAGGTATATTATTCTCTGTTGTCCCTACTATCATTTTATTATATTTAGTTTTATAATTATCAGCTAAATATTTAATCATTCTTTTAGCATAACCTTTTCCTCTATATTTTTCCTTTGTTACTAAATTCTTTAGTTCAATTGCGTTTTCATTTAGTTTTATAGTAACTGCAATACAAGCAGGTTCTTCTTTATAAGTTAGTACAAACATTTCACCATCTTGTAAATATTTTTCAATCATTTCTTTACTTGGGTCTGCTTCCAACAATAAATCCAAATACTTTTCTTTATTATTTTTCTCCTTTTTTATATTTATCATTTTTATTGCAGGTAAAAACTTAAAATTTTCTGGAAGCTTTGGTTTTTGCACATTTCTATTTAGCTCCTTATCTTCCAAAGAAAAAATACATCCACAATACTTTTGCATATATAATCCTAAATCATGAGCTTTTTGTTGTCCTTTCCAAAATCCTACTCTAAAATCTCTATATACAAATTCTAAACCATATTCCTTGCATAATTTTTCTAAATAGTTTTTTATAAAATTATGGTTTTGATATATGCTATATAACAATGTTGTTGTTACTGCATCATATCCATTTGCCTTTGCATATTCACAGGTTTTCCTTAATCTTACTGGATAACAATAATTAACGCATCTTGCTTTTATATCTCCTGCAGCTTCTTTACAAAAATTATCTAATCCGTATTCATCATCAAATATTGCATTTACTTTAATGCTTTTACAATATTCTTTTAAGCAATCTCTTCTTTTAGCATATTCTTCATAAGGATGTATGTTAGGATTATACCAATACACAGTAGGCTCTATTTTCTCTTCTCTTAATGAATCTATACAAAACACACTACATGGTGCGCAACATGTGTGCATTAATAATTTCATGTTTTTTCTTTCTCCTTTTTAAATAATATATCTGGTAATATCATTAAACTAATTAAAGTTATAATTAAAATTCTGTATGTAAAAAATGCATGTATTACTGAGTGTTGTCTTAAAGCAAAATACCATACAATTGGCAAAAGTGCTGTTAAAATAAATGGTATGCATTGTAACAAATTATCTTTTATATTAATTTTCTTTTTAATATTAACTATTATTTTAATCATTGCATAAATTAAAATAAATAAAGTTAAAGCCTGCATTATTGTAATAGATAAAAAATTAAAGTTTCTATCTACTACAAATCCAAGAGTATAACTATTACTACTTCCTTCCCCACTCCTAAATCTTGCTTGCTCTAGTGCTATTTGTAATATTGGTCTGTTGTATAATAATGAAACTAAAATCCATTTTGCAAACCAAGTTAATCCATAGCCAATTGCCCATGCAATACAGATTTTAAAAAAGTCTATAATGTTTTCTTTTAGTGTACTTCCTTGTTTTTGCATTAATAGTAAATATATTATTAATGGAAGTCCTAAAGTAATTAGTGGTTCTGTTAATAAGTCAATAAATATTGTTACTGAACCAATAACGAAAAAGTTTATACCAATGTTCTTTTTTGTATCTTTTTTTAGTAATATAAAAATTGATGAAGCAAGTCCAAACAAAATAACAATACTTTCATTCATTGATTGTGTTACATAGAATATATGGATTGCAAGTAAACCAATTAAGAAGAATACTGCAGTTTGTAAGTTAATTTTCTTTCCTATTAGAAATAATAAAACTCCTATTAAAGCTATTGCTACAATTAATAAAACTATCCTTATTCCAGAATAACTAATGATTGCTAATAGAGGTCTTAAAATTACTAAATAACCATGCCAGTATCTTGCATATTCAAATGATTGTGTAATGTTTTCTCCATGCATTAGTCCATATAATTCTTTAGTTTGATATAAATCTCCATTTGATTTATTTATATAGTTTGGTGAAGCTCCTAGATTATATTGGCTATCTATGTAAATTTCTGTTGTTTGGCCTGGTATATAATTTTTTCTTGCAAGCATTGAACTTGCAAGTGGAGTGTTTGAGTCTACAGAATAAGCTGTATTAATCATTAATGCATCTGTAAATAAAAATACAGATTCTTGTTTATAGCCCAAATCTATAAACTTTTTTTCTCCTTCTTCATTTAAAACTTCAGAACTTTTTGTTACATTATCTTTCATCCATTCTGATGGGATTAATCCACTTAAAGTTAAAGTAATAAGATATATACATATTAATATTATAAATACTAATATGTATTTTAAAAATTGAATCAAATATGGTTTGATACTCATTTGTTACCTCTTTTTATAAAACTTACAGTTGTAATTGATATTCTGCTCCAATATGTTTATATGCTGCAGGAAGTGGGATTCTTCCTCTTTGTGTTCTTGATATAAATCCTATTTGTATTAAGTAGGGTTCATATACATCTTCTATTGTATCTATGTCTTCTCCAACAGTTGTTGCTAATGCATCTATTCCAATTGGTTTTCCTTGATATTTAACTATCATAGTTTCTAATATTTTTCTATCTATTTCATCTAAGCCTAATTCATCAATTCCTAATTTATCTAATGACATTTTTGCAATTTTTAAATCTATCTTTCCATTTCCTAAAACTGTTGCATAGTCTCTTACTCTTTTTAATAATCTATTAGCTATTCTTGGTGTACCTCTCGAACGTCTAGCAATTTCTCTACTTGATTCTTCATCTATTTCTATATCTAATATTTTAGCAGATCTATTTATAATTTTAATTAGGTCATCTTCACCATATAATTCTAATCTATGCACAATTCCAAATCTATCACGAAGTGGTGTTGTAAGTGAGCCTGCTTTTGTTGTAGCTCCTATTAATGTAAAATGTGGTAAATTAAGTCTTATTGATTTTGCAGTAGGACCTTTACCAATTATTATATCAAGTACAAAATCTTCTAAAGCAGGATATAAAATTTCTTCTACATTTTTATTTAATCTATGAATTTCATCTATAAATAAAACATCATTTTCTGATAGGGTTGTAAGTATTGCTGCTAAGTCTCCAGGTTTTGTTATAGCTGGTCCTGATGTAATCTTTATTTTTGATCCCATTTCATTTGCAATAATATTTGCAAGAGTTGTTTTTCCGAGTCCAGGAGGTCCATACAAAAGAACATGGTCAAGAGATTCATTTCTTTGTTTTGCAGCTTCTATATATATTTTCATACTTTCTTTTACTTTATCTTGTCCAATATATTCGTCAAGAAGTTGAGGTCTTAATGTAGTTTCTAATTTTTCTTCATTATTATCAACTACTGCTGGATTAATTAGCTGACTATCTTTCATATTTAGCTCCTTCCCATTTTATTTATCATTCATTTCCTTTTTTCCATTATATTCATTTACCAAGTATAAAGGTCTATGTTTAGATTCGTTAAAAATCCTTCCTAAATATTCTCCCATTATTCCAATTAAAATAATTTGTACTCCAGCAAAAAATAATATCAATAATATTATTGCTTGATATGCTTGTATTGCAATATTTAGCCTAATACATTTAATAATTACATATATAAAATATATAAATAATGCAAGGAATGTTGGAATACTAATATAAGTTGATATTCTTAAAGGTGATGTAGTAAATGAAGTTATCCCATCAATTGCTAAATCTATTAATTTTTTGTAATTCCATTTAGTTTTTCCTGCAATTCTTGGATCTCTGTCATAAAATATTGCTTTTTTGTTATACCCAATCCAACTAAACATAGATTTTGAGCATCTACCTGTTTCTCTCATTTTCTTCAAAGCATTTACACATCTTCTATCTAATAATCTAAAATCCCCTGTATCTTTTTGTATTTCTACTTTAGTCAAACTTTGTAAAACTTTATAATACATTTTTGATGTAAATTTTTTAAGCCAAGTTTCACCTGCTCTAGATTTTCTTTGTGCATATACATCATCATATCCTTGTTCCCATAATTCAACCATTTGTGGTATTAACTCTGGTGGGTCTTGAAGGTCTGCATCCATTATAATTACACAGTCTCCTGTCGCATAATCTAGACCTGCAATCATTCCAATTTCTTTACCAAAATTTCTAGAAAAATCCACATAAGAAACTCTTTTATCTTTTTCTCTTAATTCTTTTATTTCTTTTAATGTATTATCTTTGCTTCCATCATTAACAAATAAAAGCTCAAATTCATAGTTTTTCATTTCATCCATTATTTTACTTACTCTTTCATATAGAAAAGGTAATGCTTCTTCTTCATTATATGCTGGTACTAATATTGTTATTTTTTTCATAATTTTTTACTCCTTATCCTTACGAAGTTTTGCTTTATTAATTGTTTCTTCTGTATCTTCTTTTTCGTCATCTTCTCTTAAATGTAATATGTCTTTATAACCTATTGCAACAATTGCAATAACTAATAAAGCAAAAGATATTGCTTTCCAAATTCCACTATCTAATAATATTATTGCAACCATTCCTAAAGTTGCTGTTATTCCATATAATATTAAAACAGATTGCTTTTGAGTATAGCCTCTTGCCATTAATTTATGATGCAAATGTCCATTATCTGCTTTAAATACGCCTTTTAATGACTTAGTTTTTGCAATTCTTCTAACAATAGCCCAAAGGGTATCAAATATTGGAAGAGCTAATACTATAATAGGTGCAATTATAACAATTGCTGTATATGTTTTTGCAACTCCCAAAATTGAAATTACTGCAATAGCATACCCCATAAAATTTGCTCCTACATCTCCAATAAAAGTTTTTGCAGGATTAAAATTATATGGTAAGAATCCTACTATTGCTCCAGCTAGAGCTGTTATTAATACTATTGCAATTAGTGGTGATTCATTTAACGAAAATATAATTAGTAATGATATACATGCAATTAATGTTATACCTGAAGATAGACCATCTAATCCATCTATTAAATTAATTGCATTTGTTATTCCTACTATCCATCCAATTGTTAATATATAACTAAACACTTCATTTAAAACTAGATTATTTTCTTTAAAAGGTATTGTAAAATTATCTATTAATAAGCCACTACTTGTAACTGCAATAGCTGCTAATATTTGTCCTATTAGTTTTACAATTGGCTTAATTCCTTTTACATCATCAATAAAACATGTTATTCCTAAAATTACTAGACCTATAAAAAATCCTACTAACTTAGGAGTTAGTCCATCTGTAGTAAAGTCTATTTTCTTTTCTATATACATTGAAATTATAAGATAAACTGCAGATACCAGAAAGCCTGCAATTACTGCTATTCCTCCAAGCCTTGGCATTGGCTTTTTATTTACTCTTCGATCTGCTGGAATATCTACTGCGCCAACTTTTATTGCGAGTCTAATTGTATATGGTGTTATTACAAAAGCTGTAATAAATGCTAATAAAAATGCAATTGCTATATCTCCCCACATATTAACTTACCTCTCATATATATTTTCATGTATGATTATATCATACTTAAGTTTTTTTTCAACAAATTAGGTAAAAATTAGCCAATTTTCTAATAGAAAACAAAATATAAATTGCTCAAAAAGTCTTACTTTTTCATTTAATTAAATAACTTTTTTATTAACAAAAAAGAAGATATAAAAATCGCTTAATTATATCTTCTTATATTTAATATACAATTTTAATCTATACCACTTTATTTTTTATTTATCTAATTTTTTTGAAAGTTTTTCTATTTGTTCATATCTTAAAACTTGTAATTCATAATTTTCTCTATGCTGTCTTGTAATTGTGTCTAATAAAATTCCACATTGAAATGTAATTGCAGCTAAGCTTACAAATCCTGTTGCAAGTATTGCAGAAGGTACTTTAGTAATATAAGAAGTTTTGAAAAATTCTACCAATACTGGTATTCCAACTATTAATCCTAATATTAAAAATATTAATGCAATTATTCCAAAAAATCTAAATGGTTTATAATCTTTAAACATCCTTATAATTGTTTTAACAACTTTTATTCCATCTGATACTGTATTTAATTTAGAAGAACTTCCTTCTGGTCTATCTCTATAAACAATTGGAATTTCTTTTATAATATATCTTTTATCTAATGCATATAAAGACATTTCAGTTTCTATTTCAAATTTAGGACTAAGTACTGGCATATTTTTTACAAATCTTTTATTAAATACTCTATAGCCTGTCATTATATCTTTTAGGTCTGTGTTAAACAATACGTTGATAGCTTTTCTAACTAGATTATTTCCAAATTCGTGAAAAGGCCTCTTATTTTCTTTTTGATATGTTCCATTAGATAATCTATCTCCTATTGCCATATCAGCCTGTCCATTTCTTACAGGTTCTATTAGTTTATGAACAAATTCAGCAGGATATGTGTCATCACCATCTACCATTACATAAATGTCTGCATCTATATCTCTAAATTGACTTCTTACAACATTACCTTTTCCTTGTTTATATTCATTTATAACAATTGCACCATTATCTTTTGCAATTTCTGCTGTTTTATCTTTAGAATTGTTGTTATAAACATAAATATCTGCATTTGGTAATTCTTTTCTAAAATCTTTTATTACTTTTTCTATTGTTAGTTCTTCATTATAACATGGTATTAATACTGCTATTTTCTCCATTTTACTCTTCCTTCCTATTATCTTTCTTATTTTTAATAAAATTTAAAGATATATATATTGGTAAAGATGTAAACATAGAATATGCATATCTATATTCACAAAATACTGGTGATGCAACTATTGTAAGCCACAATATAAATATTGGTAAATAAACTAATATAAATTTATACTCTTTATTTAATATTTTATAGCCCAAACAAATTACAATAAGCCAAAATGCTGTTCCTATACTAAAGCACATATATAAGATTGGAATATCTCTTCTTTCAATTAATGAATCTACTATAGATACTATATTTCCATTAATTAAAGGTGTTTGCTCTACTCCCAAATTATTTGGTTCCATTGTTCTATTTGCAACCCAATAGCTTGCTTCAGGATAATAATATCCATATGAGTTTGAAATAAATGATTCTACATAGTCTTTAAAATATCTTGTTAATAGATTAAACCATAAACTTATAAATTCACTTTTATTATCGTTAAAATAATCCACATTTAACTCTGCTTTAACTGGATCAGATATAATTGGATTATATTTTTCTCCTATATTTTCACAATTGAAGAAACTATTTATTTTGTTTATTGTTTCTTCATCTAATTCTTCTCCATGATATTTTACAACTCTTGCAATTTGTTGCAGTGGAATTGAAAGCATTTCTGCAACTGAACCATTTTTTACATCTAATATAGCAAATACTGATGTTTTGATTATTGCATATAAAAGTATTATGCTAACAAACAAAGGTATGACTTTTTTCCAATATTTTCTTAGTACGATAATTATGAATGGCATTGTTAAAACCACTACATACATTCCATTATTTCTTGCAAAAAATACTAATAAAGACACAATTATATAACTTACAATATTTTTCTTTTTGCTAAAAAATTCTTCTGTATTTGTTATTAAATCCACACATAAAATGATGAATATTGGAAGTATTCCTGCAAATAGTACGTCTTTCCACATAGTTACAGAAAATAATGCATTTATTGGATAGAACATGTAATATAATAATGTTATAACTCTAACTATAACTGGCACTTGTTTTTTACTTAAGTATCTTAATATAAACGCAAATATCCCAGACATAATTAGCATTTGTGCTATTGTATAAAAGGCTACACCTGCATTTATATTACCAAAAATTGCTTGTCCTATATTTACAAAAAGTGCAATTATTCCTGTATGAAAAATTGGATGATGGTTAGTAAGTTCTGATATTCCTATTGCTTGTGATAATTGTACTATTGAATCTGAGGTAAGCAGACCAGGATAGTATCTTAAAAAATATGGTAGCCAAGCAAGAAATATTAGAGCCATATTAATAAAGAATTCTACTTTTCCTATTTTAGAAGTTTTATTTGGTAATTCTTGTTTCTCTAATATAGTATATATGAATGAAGTAATACTAAAACCTAAGATTGAGTAACCTAAGAAATTGATTATAGTCCATTTATCAAATAATATATTATTTAATGTATAATCTGTATTTATACTTGTACATATTACTTCTATTATTCCAAATAAAATTCCAATTATTAGTGATATAATACATTTTCTTTTATTTTCTGTATCTAGTACTTTTTTTAAGAATGTGTAAATTCCTAGTAGCAGTAAAATAAATATTACTGTATTTCCGACTTACTAAAAATTTATGCCATACAAATATTATTAATATAAGAGATAATAATATTGCTATAATACTATTTTTATACTTTTTCAATTTGACTGCTCCTTTATAATAGCATGTTTAATTTTTCTTAAACCTCTATATATTTTTCTTAAAACTCTTCCAGGGAAAGAGTTTAAGAATCTTTCTATTTTTAGAACTCTTTCATCAACTGGTTGTGGCTCTCCAGATGTTGGCACATATACTGGCGTTGTAGGATTGTTCCAGTAATATGGTTGTCCATTAGTTAATAATAGCATATATACATCTTTAGAATATTTTTCAAATAATTTTTCATGTCCTTGTATTGATGTTTCATATAGATAAATTCTCATCTTTTTATTAAATTGTCTAGACATTGAATCTTTTCTTACTCTATAAAGATTTAGTTTTTCAGGTATAGATACTCCTAAATATCCATGCTCTGCTAAGCTTACCCAGCCATCATAATCTTCCATTCCATATTCCATCTTAATTCTATTTTGTCCAAAGTTTAGAAAATCATTTTTTCTAATTACTACAAATGCTGCAAGCATATTTGCACAAAGTAAATATGGAATATGAACATTAAATGTTGGCCAAACAGCTGTGCTTCCTTCAAAATATTGCACCCAACTATATACATAAGATACATTACTGTATTTGTGCAGAATATTAATTGCTTTTGTGTAAAATGTTTTATCTATTTTATCATCCGCATCTAAAAATGCTACAAACTCACCTTTGGCTTCTTTTGCTCCAACATTTCTTGCATTTGCTAAGCCTTTATTTTCTATATTTATAATTCTTACTTTTTCATCATCTTTGTAATTATCTAAAACTTTTATACTTTCCTCATCTGTACTTCCATCATTTACAACTACTATCTCATAATTTTTATAATCTGAATTTTTAATACTTTCGATTGTTTCTGGAAGTGTACTTCCTAAATTATAATAAGGAATTACAACTGATAATAAATTTTTTTCACCATCATATTTTGTAACATATTCATCTTTAGGCATTTCTTCTACAAATGGAAATTCTGTCTTTTCTTTTTTATTTTTAATTACTTCTTCAAAAAATTCTCTTCTTTTCTTAATATTATCTTCCATATTGCATAATTTATGGATTCTTTCTTTTGCATTATTACCCATAGCCTCTAGTTCTTCATCAGACATATTAAGAAGCTGTTCTAATTTTTCTTCAAAGTCTCCTTCTTTATCCCAGTCAAATATTAATCCATTTTTACCAGAATCTTTTACCATTTCAGCTTGTCCACCACTCTTAGAAACTAGTACTGGTTTTCCAAGCCACATTGCATAAATACATGTATTTGGGAAATTTTCATATAATGATGGAATTGTTACAGCTGTTGCAGAAAGAATATGTGGAATTAACTCTAAATGTGGAATAGAGTTTAGCATTTCTAGATTTCCACTTTCTATATATTTTGCATATTTTTTCTTTATATCTTCTCCAACAAAGGTTCCTTTAGATTCTAATTTTGTGTCTCCACCAATTATTTTTATTTTAAAGTCTAAACCTTTCTTCCAAAGCTTTTCTGCACCTTTTAGCATTTGCACAACGCCTTTTCTATATTCTGTTCTACCAAAATATAGAATAGTCTTTTTCTCTGGCTTTTCTATTCCTGCTTCTTCATATTTTTTAAGCTCATCCTTATCTATGTCAAATGGTAAATTAATAACCTTTATTTTATCTTTTACTAAATATTGTAATTTATCGGCTAAAAACTGGCTTGGGCAAACTAAAGCATCTGCTCCTTTAATACAGAATTTTTCCATTTCTCCTATCCAATAAAATGGTAATTCATATGTATTAAATTGGTTAATTCTTAATGTTTCAAAACTTGGAGTATGTAGATGTACAACAAGTGGAATATCTTTAAATTTTTCATTAAGCATTAATTTACTTTGAATTATATATTGACCATATGCATTATATTCTTGCATTTCTAAGATATCTGGTTTTCCATATTTATCAATCATTTTTGATATTACATCATAATATTGATATGCTAAGGCATTATCATATCCTAAATATTGATAATATTCTCCTTCACCTTGCTGGAATCTTACAATTCTATACCCTTCTTTTGCTTTTTCTGTTTTATCTCCATTAATACTTCTAACAATTACTGTTACATCATCACCTGCCTGGGCAAACATTTTTGCACAGTTTTCTACATATGTACCAATACCTCCACCAAAGTCTGGAGCAAATTCACCTGTTAAAAACCATATTTTCATATTATCCATCCTTTCATATAAAAGATCTTCTTATTTTTCTTAATATTCTCCCAATTATGCTTTGATTAAAGTTATATCTTTTTATCAATCTTTTGTATTCTTTTTCATCATCTTTATACTCAATAAGATTTGTTTCAATATTTTTATTTGAAACAAAATTTAGTATTTTTTTATCTTGTGTTTTATCAACAACTATTTTAATTACTTTTCTTGAATTAAGAATATATTCTATAAATCCTAACCAATATTTTTTATCTAAAAATGTGGTTAAATCAAAAATTGTTGAATATTGCTCTAATTTTTGTCTATTAACATAGCCTAAATATTTAGTTGTTAAAATTATAACATTTTTATTTTTACTTTCTTCTTTAATTTTCTTAAATAGTTTTTCATCTGATTTTAGCCATGGAATAATATATAGTACATTATCTCCATTGTCTATTGGTTTTATATCTTCTGTAAAATCTAGTTTATTATATTCTATATTAGTCTTATCATCTTGTGGATAAATTTTTGCATTAACCTTTTTTGTTATTTTGTCAGCTTCAGCTTTCAAGTCCTGTAATCGTAAAATATTTTCTTTTTTCTTCTCATCATTTATTTCACTTAATAAGCTTATTTTTCTTCTTCTATACCAAAATCCATAAAATGAAACTTGTACTGGGTAGTAACCTTTAGCTAGCATCCTTAGCCATAAATGCCAATCTTCATTTACATATCTTTTTGCCAAACCATAACCACCAAGTTCAATAATTTTTTCTTTTCTAATAAGTGAAGTTGCAGTTATATGATTATCTGTTTTCATTCTCTCAGAATCAAAATCCGGATTAGATAAATAAATATATTTTCCAAACCCAACAGAATTTGTAAATGCAAAACTTGCTTCTTTATTAGTCTCTAATGTAAAATATAATGTTTCTATATATGTTGGATCTATTAAATCATCAGCATCTAAAGGTAAAATATATTTTGTCGTAGAATATTTTATTGCATAATCTCTACCTTTTGCAAGTCCCTCATTTTGTTTATGATATACTTTTATTCTAGAGTCTTTAGCTTCTAAACTTTTTAAAATTTCATAAGTTTCTTTTTGGGTGCTTCCATCATCCACTATAATCCATTCCCAATAAGGAAATGTCTGATTTATTACTGAGTTTACTGTTTGTTTTAAAAACTCTTTAGAATTATAATAAGAAGTAATAATGCTAACTAGTGGTTTAATTTGCTCTTTTATAAATTTATTTTTTTGTTTTAATCCAGGTCTTTTTTCATAATCAAAAAAGATATTTTCATCTACCATTAATTTTTCCTCTTCAATTTACCGTTTTATTTATTAAAAAATTTAAGAAGTTTTTGAGTATATCTCCATCTTTTGCTACTTATTATGTTTTTTAATTCTTTTTCTTTTTCTTCTATTAAATAATTTTTTTGTTTTAGTTGTTCTTCATAATCTTTAATTTGGTTTTGTGCTTTATCTAATGTTTGTTTTAAAATTTCTTCATTGCTATATTCTCTTTCAGGTATTATGCCACCTTTTGCACTATTATAATATCTTCTATCATACTCATTAAATAATACTAAGTGGTTTTTATAAAATTCTTCATTATTTATTAAATCTATAGGAATTTTTGAACCTTCTTTTATTAAAGTATCAAATTCTGTCTCAATATCACTAACCATTTTATTAATTGTAAAATTGTCTTTTATTCTTTTTCTACAATTTATTCTCATTTGCTCATATTCGCTATTGTCTAAAATCTTTTCTATTGCATCTGAATATATTTTTATTTCTTCAGGTAAAAATTCTTTATTTTTTTCACCATCTGCAACATTTTGAATGTTTTTTACTATTATTCCACAAGAGTTATCTATTATTTCACTTTGTCCACCTACATCTCCTGTAACTATTGGAACAGACATAGATAAAGCCTCATAAGTTGTAAGTGGTATTCCTTCTCTTATTGAGCAATTAACTAAAACATTTGCCTCTTTGTAGAAAGGTCTAACCTCTTCTTTCATTCCGAAAAAGATAATATCATCTTGCAAATTAAGCTCTTTTGCAAGTTCCTTCATATTTTGAAGTAAGTTTCCATCTCCTACTACAAAAAGAACTACATCTTTTCTTCTTTTACATAATTCTTCCATTATTTTTACCATTAACAATGGTCTTTTTTCATCTGAAATTCTAGCACAAAATAATATTACTTTCTTACCTTCATATTTTTCTCTATATTTCATTAAATCTTCATCTAATTTAATTTCTTCATTATTTATATTAAATTTATTTGTGTCTACACCTATATAAACAACTTTTGTATTAGATTTTGTTCTTCCCATTTTTTCTTGCATTATTGTATCTAGTGCTTTATTAGACACAAAAGTTTTATCTAACAGGCGAGAAATTGCTGTAGAGTCAATTGGGTATTCCCCATGTCTCCAATTCCAATTTACTGCATGCAAATAATCTGTAAAAATTACTTTAGGAAACTTGCTTTTTAGCCAAGGAATAGCATAATATCCATAAAAACTATTTGAATTCATAACTAAATTAATATTTCTAGTTTTAATTATATAATGAATAAATGGTGCCCAATATTTCCTGTGCAAGAATGATGTTAAATCAAATATCTCTGCATAATCTTCAAACTTTTGTCTCCAAATATAATTGCATGGCTCAGTTGTAATTATTGTAATATTGTACTTTTCTTTATCTAAGTTTGAAATTAAATCAAAATTAAATTTATCTGCTCCACCAACTTTAAACCATGGAAATATGAATAATAAATTTGTTTTATTAGTATTTTCTAAGTTTTTATCCCACTCTAATTCAAAAGGCTGTGTATCAAACCAATAATCACTACCAACTGGGTAGTTAATTCCCATTAATTTGTTTTCTATTTTTTTACTTTCTTTTACAATTTCATCTGTTTTAACATCTTCTTTTAAATTATCCCAGCTTCCATAAAAATCCATTTTTACAGGATACTTATTTTCACTTAATAATTTTAAAAATAATAGCCAATCTATATTGGTTTTTTCTAGCTTTTTTTCATAACCTCCAACTTGTAACAAATCATTTTTTCTAATTAAATATGATTTACTTACAATATTTGCATTTTTTTCATCTTCTGACATAAATAGTGCATTACCTAAACTACTGTTATTAATAACATAATTAGAATAACACCAACTTGCATCTGGATTTGTTTGCATAGTCCAATATGAGCACTCTAACATAGTTTCATCTAATATACTATTTTCGTCCAGAATAAAAACATATTCATATTTGCCATTATTAATTAATCCATTCCTAATGTCACATACATCTTTATTTTGTTTTATTGTATTTATTCTATTATCATCTTGTAAATTAAAATCTAATTCATCATTTGTGCATATAATAGTCCATTTCCAATATAAAAAAGTTTGATTAATAACTGAATTTATTGTTTGCTGAAAATTAATATTCTTTCCAGAATATGTAGTAATAATGTGTATTAAAGCATTATCAATATCTAAAGAGTTTTTCTTAATATCTGTTATTTTTTTATTAAAATTAAAATATAACATTTCTTCAGATTTATCCATATTTTAATCAATCCTTTCTATTTCTAGAATAAGTTTATAATTCTTCAGCAAATTTTTTCTCTAGCTTTTTAAATATAAAATAACCAATTATACAAAGTACTATACCCATTGCTAAAGCTATTAATAACTCTTGGAAGTCTGGCATTGTTTTATTGTAAAATATTGCTCTATATCCTTCTATTAAATAAGACATTGGATTTATTTTTACAATCCATTGTAAACCAGCTGGTACTGAACTAATTGCATATACTATAGGTGTTGCATAAAATAACAATTGAATAAATATACCTAATAAATGCTGCAAGTCTCTAAAATATACAGTTAAACTTGAAACAATGAAAGATACTCCAATTGATACTATAAATTGAATTGCAAATATTAGAAAATACCAAAGTACATTCCAAGAAAGCCCTATTCCCCCAAAAATTACAAAACCTAATATGATTATAGTTGATATTAAAAAGTTTACTCCCTCGCTCGTTACTACAGAAATTGGTAAAATTTCTCTTGGAAAATACACTTTTTTAATTATATTACCATTATCAATAATTGTTGCAGCACCTCTTAGCACTACAGATGAAAAATATTGCCAAGGTATTAATCCACAGCATAGGTAAACTGTATAATTATCTATATCACTTTTTAATATAACCTGGAATACTAGTGCATATACAGCTATTTGCAAAAGTGGATTAATAAAAGACCATAATACACCTAGTACAGAATTTTTATATTTTCCACCAACATCCTTTTTTATATTTGTTTTTAATAATTCTCTATAATTATATAAATCTTTTACTAAATTCATTTGATTGTTCCTTTCTTCACTGTTCTAAGTTGTAGCTTTTAAATAAGCATCTATTACTGGTTCTGGTTCTCCATCCATTTGTATTTCGCCTTGATTTAACCATATAGCTCTATTACAAAAATCTTTTACAGTTCCTAAACTATGAGTTACAAATACCATTGTTTTTCCTTGTTCTTTTAACTCTTTCATTTTCGCAATACATTTTTCCTGAAAATGTTGATCTCCTACTGCTAGCACCTCATCTACTAATAAAATATCTGCATCTACATTTATTGCAACTGCAAAAGCAAGTCTCATATACATTCCTGATGAATATGTTCTTACAGGGTTATCTATATATGCTCCAAGCTCTGAAAACTCTATAATATTATCTAATCTTTCATCTATTTGTTTTTTTGTTAAACCAAAAATCGAGGCATTAAAATATATATTTTCCCTACCAGAAAAGTCTGGATGAAATCCTGCACCTAGCTCTAAAAGAGATGTTAATTTACCATTTGTAGTTATTTTTCCTTTATTTGGGTAAATTATTTTTGTCATTAATTTTAATAAGGTAGATTTACCACTACCATTTACGCCAATAAGTCCAACAGCTTCTCCATTTTTTATTGTAAGATTAATATCTTTTAAGACTTCTCTTTTTTCTTTTTTATTTCTATTCCAGAATAGTAATTTCTCTTTTAAGCTATTTGCCTTGTCCATGTATATATCAAAAGATTTATATACATGTTCAACAATTATTCTATTTTCTTCTTTTGCCATTATTTTGCACCTTTCTACTTATTTAAAATTCTTCATAATTATATATTATATTATTTTTATTGTCAAAGATTATTTGTTGTCTCTTATTCTTAATTTTGTAGCAATTTTTCCAGGAATATACAGTAAAAGAACAGCTATTTTATTAATAATTCCTTTAACATTTCTAATTACATGTTTTTGATTAGATAATGTTGCAAATAATATATAATGTTTATAAACATATAACCTTTTTTTAGCTGTAACTCCATGCATATCTTGATCAAATATTTCTTTAAAATAATTATAATATCCACAAGGATTTTCTAAAAATAATTTGTTTATATTTTTACTATATCCTTCTTTTTGATATTCACATATCATAATTGGTTTATTAAAGCATCTTACAACATATTGTAAATCCATTTTATGTTGCATTCTGGCCTCTGTTACGAATTTTTCTCCATCTTCAACTTCATACTCAAATTGTTTTCTAACATTTGCATTAAAAACTAATGCCTTTTCTCCTGTAATTCCTTCTTTAAAATATAAATCAAACATAGTACTTTCATAATTATCTTCAAAAAAGTCATTGCCCATATTTTTGCCGTCTTGATCATATTTTAAAAATACAAGTGCATAAACATTTCCTATGTCTCTACATTCTCTTATTGATTTCAAAATGATGTTGAAAGCATTTTCTGTAAAATAGTCATCAGAGTCACATTCAATTATTAAATCACCTGTTGCTTCTTTAACTAATTTGTTAATTGCCTTCATCTTTCCCTGGTTTTCTTGATGAAAATATTTTACGTCAATTATTCCTTCTTTTACATACTCTTCTACAATTCTTTTAGTGTTGTCTGCCGAGCCATCATCCATAATTAACCATTCTGTCTCAAATTCTTCACAATTATTATTATTTATTATTATGCTTGTATATAATTTATCTAGTAAATTTGCCCTATTATATGTAGCTGTTAGTATTGAAATTTTCATTTGTCATTTGTCCTTTCGCTTTTCATTTGATTCTATAATTTTAATTATTTTTTCTATTAATTTTTCGTTTTCATAAACAAAATCATTTTCATATTTAGAAATTTGTTTTTTGTTTTTTACCGCAAACCTTATTGCCTTTTCTATTCCTTCTTCTGTATTTTCTACAATCTGACTTTTTTTAGAATAATTTATTAATGCTTCTCTTGTTGCTGTATTTGTTGCTAAAATGTATTTATTTAAAACTTTTGCCTCTTCTATTACCATTGGATAACCTTCAAATTCTGAAAACAAAGAAACTACATCTGCTTTTTTCATATATGGATAGGGATTCTCCCTTGCACCTAATAATTTAAATGTATCTTGTATATTGTTTTCTTTAATTAACTTGTTCAATTTTTCTTTTAAAGGTCCATCTCCAATGATATATATTTTATGTTTGACGCCTTGTTTAATTAGTTTTGAATGAACTTTTATTAATCTATCTATAGCTTTTTGTTTAACTAATCTAGAAACTTGTACAATTTTTAAAGTTTTATCTGTAAATAATTCTTTATCTTCCTCTTTTATATCTTCTTTAGCTAGTTGCAAAATCCTTTTACTATTTATATAATTATTTACAACTGTTTCATGTGGAAGGAGCATATCATCATATACTCTATTAAATTTATCTAAGTTATCTATACTTACAAATACAAGAGTATTGTATTTTTCATAAGTATTTCTATCTATTATTCTTTTTAACCTAGATTTTGGACCCTTTCCAAATACTTTTGAAATATCATTATGAATCCATGCTATTTTCTTAGTGTTTTTCTTACTTTTTACACTAAAAATTCTTGTAATAGAAAAAAATAAAAAAGCTATTTGAGCTTTATATTCATCATTATCTATATTTTCTCTAAATATTTTTCTTTGCATAAGTAGAACTTTTAAAGGAATTAATTTTTTCTTAAGTCCTCCTAAACTGTTGTAGCTAAAATTATACAATGAATTAAGATGTATTCTTTTGTCTAGCTCACTTTCTAACTCGCCATTTGCATAAATAGTAAAAATAGTAATATCATATTTATCTACAAGTCTATTTACTATATCAACCAAAACTCTCTCTGCACCACCAAGAGTAAGTCCAGTTATACCAAATATCACTTTATCCATTTATTTTTTCCCTTCTTTTAAAGTATAAATCTTCATCTCACTATCTTCAAAATCTTTTATATTATTTACAATTACACTACATAATACAACAATCATCATCATTGAAGAGGAGTTAAAGAATGTATAGCCTGATATGAATGATATTGCTATTGCAAAACATAAACCACATACTGCCATTGCATATTCTACATTTACTTGTTTTACTCTTTTTATTAAAACATAAACTCCATAAAGAGCAATAAATACAAATGGCATACAATATAGGAAAAATCCTATTACTCCAAAATTATAAAGAAATGCTGGTATTTCCATCTCAAATATCATTTCTCTATAATGTGTCATATACCCATTTCCAAACAAAGTAAGAGAAATTCCATCTTGATTTTTGACTAATGTACTATGATACAAAAATTGAAGTGCTCTATTGTCTGTACTTGGTATTTCATACTCATTTGCTAAATCGTATACATCTAACATTGTTTGTTGCATTTCTTCAGACATATAGTCTGTACTCATTTGTCCATTTTTTATTTGCTCACACATTGCTAGCATATCTCCTGTTACATGAGAAGACTGTCCTGTCATTGTATCATATATTAAATCTTCTCTATCTTGTAAAAGTTTCCTTCTTTCAAATGTTCTTGAGCCAAATACTGCAACAACTGCTATTATAAATATAAAAATTATTGTACCAATTGTAATTGTCTTTCTATTAATTTTTTTACTTTGTATTAGCCCATATATTATACAAATTATAATGTAAGCTACCACAACTAGAATAAAACCAAATAATCCTGTTCTTGTACCTAAGAGTGTTGTCAAATATACACCTGTCAAAACTGTTAATAAAAATGACCAAATTCTAATACTTATTTTATTTTTTTTTCTTACCATTGGAAGTACTATAAATAAGCATAAAATCATGATAGTTCCAATGCTATTTCCAGATTCAAACCATCCTTTAAATCCAATTTGGTCTTCTGGATATGTATAAGATGAAGTTCCAGTAATTAATGATAAGTACATAAATCCAACATATAATGTTAAAGCTATTAACATAGAAAATTTTAATTTATTAATTGCTCTTCCTTTATCTTCATCTTTTAGTTCTCTTTCTCTGTTATATTTTGTGAAAAAGAAATAATAAATGAATAAATTCATAACCATAAAAGTATAATTTACTAAATATTGTAATTCTCTTAATTCATTACCATATGCACACCCAGTCTTTATTCTATAAAATACATATAGATGGCAAATTGCATATACACCATATATAATAGCAGTAAGTATCATTTGAGGCTTAAGCTTATCTTTAAAGAAAATATACAAAACTGCTATAATTGGAATTATTGGCCTTACAAATGTTGAAATAGAAAAACTAGTATTAAAATAATTTCTAAATAAAAAACTTGAAACATCTAAAATTGGACAAATTATTATAAAAAAGCATAAAAGATTTTCAATTGTAAATATTTTCTTTATTTTAAGTTTTTTACTTTGTTCCATAAACTTCTCCTTATATAAATGAAAATATTTTTGTATATATTTTATAACTAAATTTGTTGACAGATTTTATATACAAATTTTTTCCTGAGTTAACTGTTTTTAATATTTTGTTTTTATGCCAATTTGGATATTTTGTATTTAGCTCATTCCAAGTTTTATTTATTAGATCTTTTCTTTTTTCTTTATTTCCTACTTTGCAAATTCTTTTTAACGAACTACATAATAAATATCTTGCATAATTATATTCTAATTGGTCTTTATACTCATTATATAAATTTTTTTCTATATAATATTTTTCTACATTTTCTAATATTGCAAATATATCTGCTGTTTTTTCATTTTGAACATTAGCAATAGAATTATTTCTTTGTACATAATGTATAAATGGCTTATCTATATATGAAACTTTATTTAAAAGCGGTATCAGTTTATAAGTAAATTCAATATCTTCGTATCTTAGCCCTTTAGGAAATTTTAAATTATTTTTGATGATGATTTCTCTTTTTATTAATTTGTTCCAAGCAACTACTCTTACATTTGTAAGCATTTCTTGTTTGTTATTATAACTTAATCTCTTATCTATAATTTGTTTGTTTGGATATTCCCATATAAAATCACATTCTATATAATCTGCATCTTCTTCTTTTGCTTTCTCATGCATTTTTTTATAGCTATCTATTTCGATGTAATCATCTGAATCTAAAAAAGCAATGTATTCTCCTGTAGCATATGGGATACCAAAATTTCTAGCATCAGATAATCCACCATTTTCTTTTTCTAGATATTTTATTTTATTTTTATGATTTTCATAATATTGTTTTGCAATTATTCCTGAATTATCTGTGCTTCCATCATTTACTAATATTATTTCAATATCATCTAATGTTTGGTTTACTAATGAATCTAAACATTTAGGCAAATATTTTTCTACATTATATATTGGAACAATTATGCTTACCTTGGCCATATTTTATTTCCTTCCTAAATGACGTTAAGTTAAAATTTTACCTTATTTTTAAATATAGATTTATGCTAAAACTTAATACTATTTTCTTTATTAATTGTTTTAAATTTCTTGCTTTTATATTTTTAGTCATTTTTCTTTTTCTTATTTCTCTTATATAATTCTTTTTTGCTTGTCCTTTTAAATTATTGACATTTAATATTATACAATTTGTATAATATATTTTTATATTTTCTTTTGATTTTTGTGATATATCATATTTTTCTATCGTTTTAATCATATTATCATAATGTTTTAGTAAATCTTCTGCTCTTTTTTCTTGTTTTGAATTATCTCCTCTTGTAATACTTTTTTCTGTTTGAACATAATAATAGTTTCCAACATTAACAGAAGCAACATTTTTAGCTTTTAATATAATTAATGGAATTAAACCAAAATCTTCATGATACATACCTTTTGCAAATTTAAAATTATTTTCTATAAAGAAATCTTTTCTATATATATATCCACAAGCAATTTCTGTCATTACATCTGATTTATATAAAATATCAAATGCTTCTTCACCAGTTTTTTTAGTAAATTCTGGACTGTAATTTTCTTCTATCAATTCTCCATTTTCTTTAACTTTATTAACTTTAAATTTTACCATGTCATATTTTTCTTGCATATATGGTAGCAACTTTTCATATAAATCATTCGAAATATAATCATCAGAATCAATAAAAGATATATAATCTGAATCTTTATCTATATAATTTAAAGCATAATTTCTTGCATCAGATAATCCACCATTTTCTTTTTCTAAATATGTTATTTTATTTTTATTGTTTTCATAATATTCCCTTGCAATGTTTCCTGAATCATCCGTGCTCCCATCATTTACAAGTATTATCTGTGTTCTTAAATCATTTTTTTCTTGCCCTAGTAAAGAATTAATACATTTTTTTAATTGACTTTGAACATTATATATTGGTACTATTATGCTAATTTTCACTTAAAATCTCCTGTTTTAAAATAATTTTTCAATTTTTTCTAAAATTTCATTATTATAAGCTTCTGGGTTAAATTCTTTTTTCATCTTATATTTATTTAAGATAAAATTCTTCATGGTTATATAAATTTCAAAAATGTCTTTGTCTGTAATAATTGCAAATCCTTTTTCTTTTATTTCATCAGTTCCAGACACATTTGTTGTAATAATTGGTTTGTTTAAAATCATGCCTTCAACATATACTACTGGAAATCCTTCATAATCAGAAGTTAATATTAAACAATCTGATTTTTTTAAGTATGGATATGGATTCTTTTTTCTACCTACTAAAATAATTTTATCATTTAAATTATTTTCCTTTATTAATTTTTCATATTCTTTTGTATCTGGTCCATCTCCCACAAATATTACCCTAAACTTATTTTTTGTTTCTTCTTCTTGTTTTAATAATTTTGTAGCTTCTATGATTCTTGATAATCTTTTTTGTCTTTCTTCATGTCTACCAATGTTTATAAAAGTAATAATGTTTTTATTTTCAAAAAGATTAGTCTCATCTATACTTTCTTCTGATTTTGATATTATCTTTTTGTAATCAATTAAATTATTTATGCAAATAGCTTTTTCTTTGCATTCAGGATATATTTTTAAAAAGCTTTTTTTGCTCTGTTTTGATACAAAAATTATTTTATTAAATTCATTATATTTTTTTTCTTCAAAAAATTCTTTTGTTTTATTAATATCACCATAAAAATAACTTAAATAATCACAATGACACCATAATACAGAATTTTTAGAAGCTGTTCTTGCTACAAAAGCTGAAGGGTTTGAGTATGTAGCATAACAACAAGAAAAGTCGAATTTATTTTTATATTTTAATTTAAAAATTGTTTGCTTTAGTAAATTTATTAATTTTCTTAAAGGGACATTTTTACAATTATTAGGTGTAAACTCCAATATTTTTATTTTTTTATCTAAATCATTTAGAAATAGCCCTTGTTTTTTTTCTAAAAATAGTGTTATATCATAATTTCTATTTTGTGCAAGTGTATTTAAAAGGGTTACAAGTGCTGTTTCTATCCCTCCCACATCTAAGTTTACTGCTGAAAAAAGAAGTTTCTTCATCATTTTATCTCATTTCTATAATTTATTTTAAAATTTCTACATTATAACCAATAAATAAACCAGTTTCTATTACTCCTGTAATATTTTTTAATCTTCTTTCTAAAGTTTCGTCTATATCTTTAAAGCGAACATCTAAAATAATGTTTCCATTTTCTGTTATTACTGGTCCATCTTTTTTTAATGCCATACGTAAGGTTATTTCTTCTGCTCCCATATTGTAAATTTCCTGTTTGACTAAATTAATTGCTTTAGGATTTACTTCAACTGGGATTGGAAAATTTGTTCCTAATTTATTTACAATTTTAGACTCATCAACTAAAATGTAGGTTTGTTTAGCAGACTTAATATTTAATTTTTCATTAAACATTGCCGCACCCCTACCTTTTATCATCCAATTATCATGGTCTACTTCATCTGCTCCATCAAAACACCAATCTGGCTTTTTTTCTTCTAGACTAGCCGTAGGAATATTTAAATACGTACATAACATTTTTATTTCATATGAAGTTGGTATTGCAATAATTTTTAAATTTTCTTTTTGGCATTTTTCTGCAATTTTAATTGCTGTTAAATAAGATGTAGACCCAGAGCCAAAACCAATCACATCACCATCTTGAACTTTCTCTGCCATTCTACTAGCTAAAATTTCTTTTTGCTCTCTATTTTTTATTTCTTCTTTCCACATTGGCTTTTCTAAAATTTCTCTGTTCCAATCCATTTAACTTTTCCTCCATTTTTTTATATTCATATTATAGCTTTAACTAACTATAATTTCAACTTTTTATAAATCAAAATATGTACTTTCTTCTTGAAGACCTTCAAAATTTACTTGTCTTAATATCTCATATGCAATAATACATACTGAATTAGAAAGATTTAATGAACGAAGAACTGGTCTCATTGGTATTCTTATTGTTTTATCTATATATTTTTGTAATAAGTCTTCTGGTAAACCTTTTGTTTCTTTACCAAACATTACAAAAACTTCTCCATCTTTAAATTTACTATAATCTACATCTGAATAACAATGTTTTGCTTTAGTAGTCGCAAAAAACATGTTATTTTCTTCTGGCTTATATTTTTCCAAAAAAGCTTTTAGGGAATCATGTTCTTCTATTTCTAACTTGTCCCAATAATCCAAACCTGCTCTTTTTAGATGTTTATCATCTATATTAAACCCTAGTGGATATATCAAATGTAATTTTGCACCTATTATTGCACAAGTTCTAGCTATATTACCAGTATTTTGTGGAATTTCTGGTTCACACATTACAATATTTAATTTCATTTTTTCATTTCCTCCCTGTATCTTTTTTATACTAATTTTTTTGTAACATGACCTCAAAGATATCTAAAAATGTTTAAGTAACCTGTCCCCAAAAACACCCAAAAGATGTTTTAGTGAAACGTCCCCAAAAGCACCCAAAAGATGTTTTAGTGAAACGTCCCCAAAAGCATCTTTTCTATTGCTTTAGGAACATATTTTGATACATCTTTTCCATTATTAAATAATTCTTTTACTGTGCTTGAACTAATACTTCCTAATATTCCAGCTCTTATATAGATTGTATTTAATCCTGAAATTTCTTCATTTATTTGTGCTATATTTTCTTCATAGTAATAATCCATATCGTCTCTAATTCCTCTTACTAAGTAATTACAGTTATGCTCTTTAGCCGAGTCAACAGAAAGACCTTCATATGTTACTACTTGAACGTTGAGTAAGTTTTCATCTTTTAAAGCCTGCATAATTGCTTGTTTCATTATTTCCTTATCATATGTTCTTTTCTTTTTTGAATTAATTCCTATACCTACTATTAATTTATCAAATAATTTTGATGCAGTTTTTACAACATGCATATGTCCCATTGTAAATGGATCAAAACTACCTGCATAAAAACCAATATTCATAATTAATTCCTCCCTCACATTTGTTTTTGCTTTGTCTGCATATGGCAAAATTATCTTTTCTTTAATAATTTTGTTCTATTTTTAAATCTTCTATTATTTTATTTAAAGCCTTTTCTCTATGTGTTTCTCCTAATTCTTCTTCTGTTAATTCATTCATTGTTTTATTAAATCCATCAGGAATGAATATGGGACCATAAGTTAATTTTCCAAGTGGACCTGGAGTTTTTGTGATTTTTCCTAATGTTTCTCCTCTTTCAACATAAATTTTTCCATTTGGCATTATTAGTGTTAAAACACATACAAATTTTGCTGTTCTTTTTTCATCCTCAACATTTTTCATCTTATCTAATACTTTATTTATTGATATATTTTGTGGAGCATGGTCTCCTGCATATCTAGCACTATAAACTCCTGGTTCTCCATTTAATGCATCTATACAAAGTCCTGCATCATCTGTTACAACAGGAATTTCTATATTATTTTCATCACAAAATTTTCTAATTGCTCTAGCTTTTATCATTGAATTTTCTTCAAAAGTAGTCCCGTTTTCTTCTACATCTTCATTGAAGTTAATATCTTGTAATGATAATAATTCTATATTTGCTTTCTTATATTCTAAATATTCTTTTACTTGATTAAGTTTTCCTTTATTAGTTGTTCCATAAATAAGTTTCATAGTTCTATTCCTTTCAATATTACAATTACTTAATATGCTTTTTCATCTTTCTTAATTCGTTTTTTTCAAGTTTATCTATTCTTGTTGATTCAATAATTTTTTGCAAAGCTTTATTATATGTATCATCATCTAAATGATTATTTCCTTCTTTTAAATATTCTCTTAGTTTTTCTGGGTACTTAATATATGCAATTGATATAGCCCAAGCTATAGCCATCTTTACATAATAATAATTGGTACTTTTTATATTGTCTAGAATGTTTAAAGTTTCATCTATATACATATCGTTTAAATAATAATCTAATAAGATTACTATTGCAAACCTAGTTTCAAACTCATTGTTTGAATCAAAATATGGTGTTATAAATTTAAGCATTGTATTTTGATTTTTCTTTACAAATCTAAAACCAGTACATGTAATATCACAAACAGCCCAGTTATCTATTAATGGTACAAAATTTCTTACATAATTTAACCTGTTTTCTATGTCAGTTTTTGCATATCCTAAAATCATACCTTTTAATAATTTTTCTTCATAATATTCATTACCTATATTTCTATAATTTCTTTCCCAACAAAAATCTGATAATTGTTTGGCATATTTTCGTAGTACTGGTACTCTTACGCCTATTATATTATCTGTTCCTGGACATAATTCACTATGGAACACTCTATATTTTTCATCTGCTAAATCCCTTATATCTTCTAATATTTCCTGTCTTAATTTAATCATTTTTAACCATATTCCTTCCCAAAATTGCAAGTAAAATAATTTTTTAAGTCAAATTATTCTATAAAGGTATTAAATAATACTTGTTTAGTAATCAAAATATTTTACTATTATTATGATTTGTTATTTCCGCAATACTTATTATATAACTTCTTTAAGTTTGCTTTTTTTATTGTTTTGTTTATTCCATTTATACTTATTTGTGTAAATACTTCTGTTAACATGGCCTTATTTTTTTCGTTCATAGGCATACTATCTTTTCTTTTATTCCAATACTTAAGCTGAGTATCGTTTCTCCATCTTTTTCCATTATATACAATACCTGCAGCTAAATTGTCACATATCATTTCTACTGTATATTTATATGGAATAATAGGAGTTGGTTTTCTAGACATTGGGTCATACCAATATTCAGCATGATGTTTGTTTCTTCCTTTATGATGAAGCCATGCTTTAGAGTATCCTTGTCTTCTTTTTGCAAGTAAAATTGGGCTCATATTTCCATTATAATATTTTGCAGACTCCCAAAATTCTGTTGGTGAATATTTAGATAAATCATGAACTAGCCCTCTATATGGAATACCTGCTTTGCAACATAATTTAAAAACTTCCCACTTATGTCTAGTTATTAATTTAAAATGTTTAAATGCATTTATTAAAATATTTTTTGACACGTTTTTTCCTCTTTCTTTTAATCACAAGGTAATACTATCACAGTTTAATTAAAATCACAAGAAAAATAATATTTTTTGTAAATTTTAGTAATAATTATTTTATAGTTCACCGACATAAAATTATAATTTTCTTAAAGCAAAAACAAATAGTAAGTAAACTGTAATTAATTTATTTTCACATATTTATATAAATTTCATAATATATAATAGGTGATATTATGAATATAATTAAAAATATTTTTTATTTTATACGAAGATGCTTTAAAACTTTCCTTTCTTCTTGCTACGAACTATATTTAGATGCAAAAAATATACAGGGAAAAGATCCTGCAGCAAATAATATATTATATGTAATTTTATTATATCAAGGATTCCATGTTCTCGTTTTTTATAAAATTGCTCATTTTTTCTATCATTACAAACTATTCTTTATCGCTAGATTAATCTCTCAAATAGGTCGTTTCTTTACAGGTATAGAAATTCATCCTGGAGCAAAAATTGGGAAAAGATTATTTATAGACCATGGAATGGGAATTGTAATTGGTCAAACAGCTACAATTGGAGATGATTGCACAATATATCATGGAGTAACATTAGGTGGAACTGGGAAAGACAAATTAAAAAGGCATCCAGATTTAGGAGACAACGTTTTAGTAGGTTGTGGCGCTAAAGTTCTAGGTCCTATACATATTGGTAATAATGTAAAAATAGGTGCAAATGCAATAGTTTTAAAAGACGTTCCAAATAATACCACAGTAGTAGGAATTTATAAATAAATTGATTAAATTGCCAAAGGAGGTATACCCTTTGGCAATTTATAATGATTTTTCTAATTTTTTTATTTGATCTCTTAGTTTTGCAGCTTCCTCAAATTCCATTTTTTCTGCATGTGCAAGCATTTCTTCTGTTAGTTTGTTTATAATGTCTTCTAAGCTTGCGTCTTTGCCTAATTCATATTTTTCTGATGTTTCTTCTACAATACTTGCTCTAATTGTATCTCTTACAGATTTCTTAATTGTTTGAGGAACTATTCCATGTTCCTTGTTATATTCCATTTGTATCTTTCTTCTTCTATTTGTTTCTGTTATAGCTTTGTCCATAGAGTCAGTTAATTCATCTGCATACATTATTACTGTTCCGTCTGTGTTTCTTGCAGCACGTCCTATTGTTTGTATTAATGAACGTTCTGAACGTAAGAAACCTTCTTTATCTGCATCAAGTATTGCAACTAAAGATACTTCTGGAATATCTAGTCCCTCCCTTAATAGGTTAATTCCAACTAATACATCAAATTCACCAAGCCTTAAATCTCTTATTATGTCCATTCTCTCTAGAGCTTTAATATCTGAGTGCATATATCTTACCTTTATGTCTAGTCCTGCTAAGTAACTTGTTAAATCTTCTGCCATTTTTTTAGTAAGTGTTGTTACTAACACTCTTTCATTTTTCTCAACTCTTTCATGAATTTGAGCTATTAAATCATCGATTTGATTTTCTACTGGTTTTACTTCAATCTTTGGATCTAGAAGTCCTGTTGGACGTATAATTTGTTCTACTATATTTTTACCTGAATGTTCTTTTTCGTATTCTCCAGGAGTTGCACTTACAAATATTACTTGATTAATTCTTTGCTCAAATTCTTCAAATTTTAATGGTCTATTATCAAAAGCAGAAGGAAGTCTAAATCCATATTTTACTAATGATTCTTTTCTTGCTCTATCTCCATTATACATAGCTCTTACCTGAGGAATTGTTGCGTGAGATTCGTCAATAAGTAATAGAAAATCTTTTGGAAAATAATCAAATAATGTATATGGTGCACTTCCAGGTGCACGTCCACTAATATGTCTTGAATAATTTTCTATTCCTTGACAAAATCCAGTTTCTTTCATCATTTCTATATCAAAGTTTGTTCTTTCTTCTATTCTTTGAGCTTCTATTAGTTTGCCATTATCCTTAAAATACTTTAT
>CALXJR010000003.1 GCA_944388675.1 uncultured Clostridia bacterium | reverse complement strand
ATTGGAATAATTTTAATTGGAATTATTATTTTTATTATAATGTATCCAATTCTGAACAAAAATTCAGATAAGCTAGCATTTAAAATTGAAATTGAAGGTTTTGGAAGATATATTCTAAGTTGCTATGTTGGTAGCTCTTACATAGGTGCTTACGAAAAAGGAATAATAATTAAAGGTAATTATATTGGTGGAAAAGAAACAAAATATTTATATAGTGATTTAACTTTTGCATTTATTACAAATAGTACTGGACATATAGGAATAAAATTGAAACAAGTAGGATTTAATTGTCGTATTTCAAAAAATGATTTAGATCAAGCAAAAAAATGTTTTCAATTTATTGATGATAATATTATTATGGCTGGAAATATTTATCAGACTTATGATAATCAGTATAGAAGTATTATTGGAAAATATAATATTTTAATGAGTAAAAAAGAAGAATATTTAGAAAGTGCTCAAGGAACAGAAAATTATAATAATTTATTTGAATTGTTTAAGAAAATTAATGAAGAATATGTAAAATTTTCTAAAGAAATTTTAGCTACACCATTACTTTTAAAGCGACCAGCAATTACTCCTTACATAGCAACAATTATGGGAACTATGATAGGAGGCGTTACAGTAGGAACTATAGCAGGAATTTATCAAGAAAAGAATTATAACGATAAAATGATAAAATCAAAAGAGTCAATGAGCAATTTAATAGAAAATAAAGTAAAATGTGATACTTCATACGAGAAGTTATTTATACTTTATTATCAGATTTTAAGAATTATATATGATAATGATAAAATGAAACAAATATGGTATAAATCTTATTTTAGATAAGTTAATTTGATAGAAGAAAATTGAATGTAATTAGTTAAAGGCGAATAATTATAGTAAAAACACAAAAACTACTACACAAAACTAAAAAAGTATGATACAATATATACCGTAAAATTTAAAAAAGAGGAGGAATTAGTCATGTCAGGACACAGTAAATGGCACAATATACAAGCCAAAAAAGGAAAAGCTGACGCAGCAAGAGGAAAAATATTTACAAAATTAGGTAGAGAATTATTAATAGCAGTAAAGCAAGGTGGACCTGATCCGGCTGGAAACTCTAAACTAAAAGATGTAATAGCAAAATGTAAAGCAGCAAATATGCCAAACGATACAATAAATAATGCAATAAAGAAGGCATCTGGAGCAGGAAACTCAGAAAATTATGAAGAAGTTACATATGAAGGATATGGACCAAATGGAGTTGCTGTAATAGTAGAGGCTAGTACAGATAATAGAAATAGAACAGCAGCAGATGTAAGACATGTTTTTGATAGAGCAGGTGGAAATTTAGGAACAACAGGTTGCGTATCATATATGTTTAATAAAAAAGGAGTAATTGTAATAGATAAAGCAAATTGCCCTAAATCTGAAGATGATTTAATGATGCTAGCATTAGATGCAGGAGCAGAAGATTTTGAGGCAGATGATGAATGCTATACAATTACAACATCACCAGAAGATTTTTCTAAGGTTAGAGAAAGTTTAGAAGCAGAAGGAATAGAGTTCTTACAAGCAGAAGTACAAATGGTACCAACAACATATGTTACATTAGACGAAAAAGCACAAGAAAGAATGGAAAAAATGCTTGAAAACCTAGATGAGCTAGATGATGTAATGAATGTTTACCATAACAGTGAAAACAACTAATAATAATTTATAATGTTTAAGATATTAAAACTATTAGTTATCATTATCCTTATTATAGAATTAATAATTTTTCCAAAAACATTATTTATAAATATTTTTTGCATTCTGATGCAATTTATAATTAATGAAATTATTATGAAAGGAGAGGATTTTGTGAAAAAATTAATGAAAAATAAAAAAGCCCCAAATTGTTATAATATGGAGATTTTTGATTAATATAATATGGCTAATAGTTAGTAATATACAGGGGCTAAAAGTGGTGAAAATCCATATAATCTCCACCAAAATAAAAAAGAGATGCATTTTTGTGCATCTCTTTAATTAGTATAACCAGTTCTATTTATAATCCTATCACTAATATTTTGTACTGTTTCAGTTGGTACATAATCTGTTTCATCAAATAATGTTTCATGTAATTCTTTAACATTAGACTCTAGAGTAACTGGAATTCCATACCATAAATCAGAAGACCATCCTCTTGTTTCATAAGGCCATCCCTCACTATATGTAATATTGTATGACAAGATATCAGGAATTAATTTAGTAATCTCATCTTTTGGTATATTAGTTGAAACATGAGGAAGCATTGTATCTAATAAAGAATTAATTGAAGAAATGCTTAATCCTTTTACTTTAGTAAAGATTGCACTTAATACTGTTCTCATACGTTCTGTTCTTTGGTAATCAGTGTCTATTTTTCTAATTCTAGCATAGGCTAAAGCTTGATTACCATTTAAATTGTATGTTCCTGAAGAATGAATATTTGGAATACTTCCACTATTAGCCTCAGCACTTGTTACAGTAATTTGAACACCACCAATTTCATTAACAATTGTTCTTACTGTTTCAAAGTTTACAGTTACAAATTCAGTTATGTCTAAATCAAAATTTCTATTTATAGTACTTAATGCTAAAGCTGGACCACCATAAGCATAAGCATGTGTAATTTTAGTTAAGCCATGACCTTCTACATATACATAAGTATCTCTATATACAGAAAGTAATTTAACATCCTTTGTAGAATTATTAATACTTACTATAATAATACAATCACTTCTTGAATCATCAAAACTATCTTCACGAGTATCTAATCCAAACAATGCAATATTTCTATATCCACTTAAGTTTTCTTCTACTTGAGCATCAACAGAAACTTCATTTCTTGTTACATTTTCTACATAATTAATTTGGTCAAGCTTACTATTTAAATACCAAGAACCTGTTGCAAATACTGCAATTACTAAAATAAGTAGAATAATTAATAAAATTACTACAATACGTAAAAAAATATGTTTCTTTTTTGGTTTCTCTTCTTCATTTAATCTTTTACCTTTCATAATAAACCGTCCTTTCAAAATGCTTTAACTATTTTATACAAAAAAAGACAAAAAGTAAAGAGAAAAGACAAAAAACATTGTTTAGCGAAATGAAGTACACATTTTATACTTATATCAATACTTTTATAGAATATAAGACAAAAAATTATAAAAATTAAACGAAAAATGCAAAAAAATGTTGAAAGATAAAAATTATAATGGTATAATGTTTTAGAATTGTGAGATTCCAGTATTTTACATATTTAGATGAAATTTGGAATATTTTTATAAGTGTAAAGGGGAGAGAAAAGTTGTATAAACATTTTTTCAAAAGAGTTTTTGATTTTATTCTAGCATTAATTTTATTGATATTAGCAGCAATTCCTATGATAATTGTAGCAATTTGTATTAAAGTTGAAGACGGAGGACCAGTAATTTATAAATCTAAGAGAGTTGGAAAAAACTGCAAAGTATTTAATACATATAAATTTAGATCAATGAAAGTTAATCGTGAAGAATTGAAAAGTAATATGACACATGAACAAATGGTAACTAAAGTTGGTAAATTTATTAGGAAAACTAGTATTGACGAATTACCTCAATTATTTAATATATTAAGAGGACAAATGAGCTTTATTGGACCTAGACCTTGGATACCAGAATATTATGAGTGGTTTACAGATGAACAAAAAAGAAGAGCAGAAGTTTTACCTGGAATTTCTGGTTTAGCACAGGTAAAAGGAAGAAATGGAATTAATATATTTAAGAAGATAGAATATGACATTTACTATGTAGACCATATAAGTTTATGGTTAGATATTAAATTAGTATTTGAAACAATATACCAAGTATTCAAAGAAACAGATGCAGAAATATCTGAACAAGGAATAAAAGAAGAATTAAAGGAATTAAAAGAGCAAGAAGCTGTTACAAAAGTAGGATAAAAGGAGTTGTAATTACAAAATGAAGGTGTTAATGATAGCCCCAAAGACAAGTACATTTATTAACTTTAGAGGGGACTTAATGAAAGATATTGCAAAAAAAGGAAATGAAATAGTAGCTGTTTGTCCAGAATCAGGTTTTGAAGAAGAATTAAAAAAATGTGGTGCTAGATGTGTAGTTATACCACTAAATAAAAACTCAACTACAATTTTTGACAATCTAGCTTATTTAAATAAGTTAACCAAAGTTATTAAAGAAGAAAAGCCAGATAGAATATTTGCATATACTATTAAACCTGTTATATTTGGTTCTATTGCTGCTAAAAGAGCAAAAATAAAAGATATGTATTCTATGATAACAGGACTTGGCTATGTATATGCAGTTGATACTTTTAAAACTAAAATATTAAGAATTATATGTGGCATTGGCTATAAAATTGCATTTAAATATAATAAAAAAGTTATATTTCAAAATAAAGATGACATAGAAGAGTTTTTAAAAAGAAAATACTTGAAGAAAGAAAAATGTGAATTAGTAGATGGCTCTGGAGTAAATATGAATAGATTTAAGAGAAATGAGCTACCAAAAGAGAATGTATTCTTAATGGTATCTCGTATCTTGAAACCAAAAGGAGTAAAAGAATACTTTGAGGCAGCTAAAATTGTAAAAGAAAAATATAAAGATGCAGAGTTCTTATATGTTGGAGCTGAAGATAAAACACAAATAGCTCTAAACCTAGATGATGTAAGAGAAGAATTTTTAAATACAGGAATTGTAAAATATTGTGGTGAAACAAATGATGTTCCATCATATCTAGCAAAATGTTCAGTATTTGTATTACCTTCTTATTATAGAGAAGGCGTACCTAGAACATTATTAGAAGCTTTAGCAATGGGAAGACCAATCATTACAACAGATACAATTGGATGTAGAGAAACCGTAAAAGATGGTGAAAATGGATTTTTTGTTCCAATTAAAGATTCAAAAGCTTTAGCTGATAAAATGATTTATATGATAGAACATAGAAATGAGCTAGAGAAGATGGCACAAAAAAGTTATGAATATTGCAAAGAACGTTTTGATGTTAATATAATAAACGAAAAAATGTTAGAAATTATGGACATATGAGAAAAGGGGTCTTAGTATTATGATTAAAATAGCAGTAGCAGGAACAGGATATGTAGGATTAGTAGCAGGAGTATGTTTTGCAGAAAAAGGTCATGATGTAATATGTGTAGATGTAGATGAAAATAAAGTAAAAATAATGCAATCAGGCAAATCTCCTATTTATGAGGAAGGATTAGAAGAACTTATGACTAAAAATGTTGCAGAAGGAAGATTACATTTTACTACAAATTATAAGGAAGCTTATAAAGATGCAGATGCAATATTTATTGGAGTTGGAACACCAGAACAACCTGATGGCTCAGCAAATTTATCATATGTTGCAACAGTATCAAGACAAATTGCGGAATCAATTGAAAAAGATTGCTTAGTAGTTGTAAAATCAACAGTTCCAGTAGGAACAAACGATAAAGTAGAACAATTTATAAAGGATTCATTAGTAAATGATGTAAAAGTGGAAGTTGCAAGTAATCCAGAATTTTTAGCACAAGGACATGCTGTAAGAGATACATTACAAGCTAAAAGAATAGTTATAGGTACTAGTAGTAAAAAAGCAGAAGAATTTTTGAAGAAGATATATGAACCATTTGGGCTACCAATAGTATCAGTAAGCAGAAGAAGTGCAGAAATGATTAAATATGCTTCTAATGATTTCTTAGCTCTTAAAATTTCATATATGAATGATATAGCAAACCTTTGCGAATTAGTAGGAGCAAATATTGAAGATGTGGCAGAAGGTATGAGTTATGACCCAAGAATAGGCTCAAGCTTTTTACATGCTGGAATTGGTTATGGAGGAAGTTGTTTTCCAAAAGATACAAAAGCTTTAAGTTATTTAGCTAAGAAGAATGGTTATACTTTAAGAACAGTTCAAGCAGCAGTAGATGTAAATAAATCACAAAAAACGAAACTATTTAGAAAAGCAAGTGACAGGTTAATTACATTTAATCACCTAAAAGTAGCAGTATTAGGATTAGCATTTAAAGCCGGAACAGATGATTTAAGAGAAGCTCCATCATTAGATAATGTTGCATTATTATTAGAACAAGGAGCAGACATTTATGCATATGACCCAGTTGCAGAAGATAACTATAAAAAGAAATATCCAACAGAAATACACTATGTAACAAATCCAGAAGATGCATTAAAAAATGCTAATGTTTGTTTTATATTTACAGAATGGGATGAAATAAAAGCAGTAAAACCAGAAACATATAAGAAGTTAATGAGAACTCCTCTTGTATATGATGGAAGAAATATATATGACTTAGATGAAATGAAAAATGCCGGAATAGAATATTATTCAATAGGAAGATAGGAGAGTAAAAATGAAAACATATTTAATAACAGGTGGAGCGGGATTTATTGGTTCACACTTAGCAGATGAATTATTAAAAAATGGTAATAAGGTTGTAGTTATAGATAACTTTAATGATTTTTATAATCCAAAAATAAAAGAAAATAATATAAAACATAATTTAGACAATCCAAATTACAAATTAGAAAGAATTGATATAAGAAATCAAGAAGAAGTAAATAGAGTATTTGCCGAAAACAAAATTGATAATATAATGCATTTAGCTGCTATGGCAGGGGTTAGACCTTCAATTGAAAATCCTATACTTTATCAAGAAGTAAATTGTTTAGGAAGTCAAATTATATTAGAAGCAATGAAAAAATATAATGTAAAAAACATTGTATTTGCTTCTTCTAGCTCTGTATATGGAAATACAAAAACAGTTCCTTTTAAAGAAACTGATATTGTAGATTTTGCAATTAGCCCATATGCAGCAACAAAAAAAGCCAATGAAGTGATGACACATGTATACCACAAATTGTATGGCTTTAATGTTATAATGCTTAGATTTTTCACTGTTTATGGTGAAAGACAAAGACCAGATTTAGCAATTAATAAGTTTACAAGACTAATTATGGAAGATAAACCAATTCCTGTTTTTGGTGATGGAACTACATCAAGAGATTATACATATGTAAAAGATATTATTGATGGTGTTATGAAATCTTTAAAATATGTAGAAGAACACGATGATGTATATGAAATATTGAATTTAGGAGAGTCTGAACCAATTACTTTAAATCAAATGATTGAAACAATAGAAGAAGTTGTAGGTAAAAAAGCTATTATAGATAGAAAGCCTATGCAACCTGGTGATGTAGACAGAACATATGCTGATATTACGAAAGCAAAGAATCTTATTGGATACAATCCTAAAACAAGCTTTAAAGAAGGAATAAGAAATTTTGTATATTGGTATAAAGAAAATAAAGAGTTATATGAGGAGTAATTTTAAATGGAATATCCTATTAGAGTATTACACCTAGTGAGATATTTAGAACAAGGTGGAATACAAAATTTGTTAATGAATTTATATAGAAATGTTGATAGAGAAAAAGTACAATTTGATTTCCTTGTTTGTGGTGATGGTGTTTTTGATGATGAAGTAAAGAGACTAGGTGGTAGAATATACCAAATGCATTATTTAACAGATTTAGGAAGAAAAAAATATGAATATGAGTTAGTAGATTTTTTTAAAGAACATAAAGAATATAAAATAGTACATTCGCATTTAAATGAGATTTCAGGTATTGTTATGGAAGCAGCAAAAAAAGCAGGAGTGCCAGTGAGAATAGCTCATTCACACAATACTGGTAATAATAATAATTTTATACAAAAAATGTATAAAATATATTTAAAAAGTAAAATATGTAAAAATGCCACTGATTTATTTGCTTGTTCAAAAGAAGCTGCTAATTGGCTATTTAAGAGAGAGAGTAATAAAGCTACAATTATAAATAATGGCATTGATGTTGAAAGATTTTCTTTTTCAGAAAGTAGTAGAGTAGAAATAAGAAATTTGTACAAGATAGATGAAAAGTGCGTAGTTCTAGGAAACGTGGGGAGATTAATTAAACAAAAAAATCAAATATTTTTATTAAAAATTTTTTATTACTATCATAAGATGAATAGTAATAGTAAACTTATGATTATTGGTGACGGAAATTTGAAGGACAAAATTGCAAAGCAAATTAAAAACTTAGGCTTAGATAAATATGTAATATTAGTAAAGCCTACCGAACAAATAGAAAAATATTATAATGCTTTTGATTTTTTTGTGTTTCCATCTCTATTTGAAGGCTTAGGAATGGTTCTAATTGAAGCTCAAATTTCAGGATTAAGGTGTTTTGCTTCTAACAATGTTATTCCTAAAACAACAAAAATTACAGATAATATTTATTTTGTAGATTTAAAGAATAGCCCAAAAGAATGGGCAAAAATGATACCAATTTCTAATGAATATAATAGAAAAAAATTAATTATTAAAGATAATAACTATGATATAAAAAAAATAACTGATAAAATTCAAAATTTTTATTTGAAAGAGCAAAGAGAAAATGAATAAAAAAATTACAAAAAATGACAAAGTAGTAAGGATACTACATTATATTCCAGCTTTTAAATATGGAGGAATAGAATCATTTATATTAGATTTATACAGAAATATAGATAGAAATAAATTTCAATTTGATTTTATAATAGAAACTAATATGGAAAAGACAATCAAAAATGAAATTTTAAATTTGGGTGGTAAAGTATATGAAATTCCTAGTATAAAGAACATAAGTAAACATGTAAAAAGTATAAATTCAATTTTTAAAGATAATCAGTATTTAGTTATTCATTGCCACTCCATTCAAACTCGTCCTATTCTACCTATATTAGCTAGAAAAAATAAAATTCCTATTAGAATAGTTCACTCTCATTCTGTACAATTCAATGATAATTCACATCTTCTTTTAAAAAAGATTGTACAATCTATATCTGTAAAAATGTGTAATTGTTTTATGGCATGTTCAAAAGAGGCTGCAACATTTTTATTTAATAATAATAAAAATGTTTTTATTTTAAATAACGGAATTGATTTAAAGAGATTTAAATATAATGAGAAAAAACGATATGAAATTAGAAATAATCTTAAAATAAAAAATAACGAAAAAATTTTAATACAAATTGGGAGAATGACATATTTAAAAAATCAACAATTATCTATAAAGATAATAGATAATATGGCTGATAATTTGAATTATAAATTAATTTTAATAGGAAGTGGTCCTGATGAAGAAAAAATTAAACAGAAAATTCAGAAATCACATTTAAAATCAAAAATACTACTATTAGGTTATAAAGAAAATATAGAAGATTACCTATCAGCTTCAGATGTATTTCTATTTCCATCAATTTCTGAAGGGTTAGGAATATCATTAATTGAGGCACAAGCCAATGGAATACCATGTGTTTGTTCAAATAATATTCCAAAACAGGTTATAAAGAATGCTAATGTTAGATCTCTCGAAATAGATAATAGTGTTGAAATGTGGATAAGTGATATTATAAAAATTAGTAATAAAAGAATTTTTGACAATCAAATGTCTATACTCTCTGATTTTGACATAAGTAATGTAGCAAAAAATTATGAAAAATATATAATAAAGGAGTTGAATTTATGGAAACAAAAGCAATAATCTATGTAATAGAAACATTTATACTGGTGCTTTTGTTATATATTTTTTATAGATTTTCTGGAAAAAAAAATAAATTTAATATATTTGATATACTTTTAATAATTTTTTTGATTGTTTTTACAGGAATAAGATATTATGTTGGTTCTGACTATGGAAGTTATTTAAAGTCATATAAAATTTTTTTGCAAATGGATTATAGCTTTTTTGACTTATTTAATATGGCTGGGACTTTTGGACAAAATCTATGTATGTTTATAGGTAAAATTATATTTGGAAATAATGTATATGGTATTTTTTGGATATTTTCAATATTTATATATCCATTGTTAATATATACGATTAGAAAGCAATCAATTAATCCAAGTGAATCCTTTCTTCTATATTGTTTGTTGGGATATTTTGCAATGAGTATGAATATATTAAAACAAATCACAGCTATGACTATTATATTATTTTCTGTACATTTTTTACATGAAAAAAAATATTTTAGATTTATTATATTTTCAGGAATAGCTTGTTTATTCCATATTTCAACAATAATAATTATACCATTGATAATATTAGCAAATAATTTAAAAACAACAAGAAAGCTTGTAATATTTTCTATAATATTTTCAATTATTGCATATATAGGTTATATGTTTATACCAGATATTTTAAAATTAATTCCATCATTATATGATAGATTTATATTATATTTCAATGGTACTTATACTTATAATATATATGGTAGAATAGGTGGACTAATTTACTTTATATTTCATATAATAATGACTATTTTTATTATGAAATATAGAAAAGAATTAATACAGTTTGATAATAGAAATAGTTTATATATTAATTTATTAATCATGTCTTTACCTATATGTGCTGTATCTTTACAAATTAGACCTATAAACAGATTAGCATTTTATCTAAATCAATTTTTAATATTTTTACTTCCTACATTAATTCAATGTATAGAAGTAAGTAATAAGAAAAAAATAGCTAGAATTTTATATTTTATTATATTTATATATTTTGTTTTATATACAGTGTTTTCAAGAGACAATATATATTATCAATACAAAACATACTTATAAATAAAAATGGTAAGCTATTATTTGAGATAAATAAGAAAGGAAGAATAAATGGAAAAATTATCAATTATCATACCTGTATATAATTCTGAGAAAACTATAATAACAACTTTGAAATCAATAGAGAATAATAAGCATTTTGAAGAATATAAAAAAAATTTAAATATAATTATTATTGATGATGGAAGTACAGATAAAAGTGCTGATATTATAAAAAATTTTATTAAAGATAAAAATTATTTTATATTTATTAAAAAAGAAAATAGTGGAGCAGCTAGTACAAGAAATGTAGGTCTAGAAAAAGTAGAAGAAGGTTTTGTTACTTTTTTAGATTCAGACGACGAATATAAAGATGACTTTATAAATATGGCTTTTAAGAGTATGAAAAAAAATTCAATATACATTTATAATATAGAGTATAAAAATAATGAACGTAATAATTTATTATTGAATTATAATAATGAAAAAATGGTAGTTAATAAAAAATTTTTAATTAAATACTTGGAAGATTTTAATTTTATTGCACCTAGTGTTGTAAATAAAATTTATGATGTAAATGTAATAAATAAAAATAATATAAGATTTATGACAGATTTAAAATATGGAGAAGATTTATGTTTTAATTTGCAATATTTAAAATATATAAATACAGCTATATTAAATAAAGAAGCACTATATATATATAATGCTAATTTCAATTCAACTATGAACACTATGACGCTAAATGATAAAAAGTTTTTTGACATTTTATTTAATAAGTTGATTAAATATGCAAAAGATGAAAAAATAGATAAAAAATATATTTATCAAATATATTTTTCACATATGATTTTATTAATTAATTCAATATTAAAAAGTAAACAGTCAATCATAGAAAAAATAAAAAATATTAATTTTATTCTTAATGAAAAAAAGATAATTAACCATATTGAATTAATTAATTGTAAAAGTCTAAATCTTAAAAGAAAATTAATATATATATTATATAAAATAAAGTCAAAAGGGAGAAATAAAATGATAGAGAAAAAAGAAACTAAAATACTATTAATGAATGCATTTAATACATATAATTATGGCACTATGATGATGGCAGAAAATATAATCACATATTTTAAGAAAAAAATGAAAACAATTCCTAAATTCTATATTGAATATACAAGTGAAGAAAATGCAAACAGATTGAAGTATGCAACTGGTTGCGATATATACATAGATAAATTAATTTCCAGTAAAAATGTTTTTAAGGGACCATTAAAAAGAATAGAAAATTTTATAAAAAATAGAGTTAAACTTTTTTTGAACAAAAGAAAGTATGATGTTGTTATAATACTTGGTGGCGACGATTATGCAGAAACTTATTGCACAACAAATTTTCAATTAAACGGTTTAATTAGAACTATGAAAAAGGTTAGTATATTAAATAAATATACAAAGCTATATATGATAGGTCAGACAATTGGACCATATACAGGAAAAAGAGAAGAATATGCAAAAAAAGTCTTTAAACATGTAAAGATATATGCGAGGGATGAGGTATCGGCTAAATATATGGAAGAAAAATTAGGTATAAATGTTTATCACTCTAGAGATTTAGCATTATTAGATTTAAATTTGCAAAGTGAATATGAATCTAAGTATAAAGAAATTTTAGATAAATATAAGATAGAAGAAAATAATTATATTACTATTGTTGGTACTGCTTTGTCACAATTTTATACTAAAAATACAGATTTGTTTGATGAAAAATTTATAAAAATAATAATAAAATTAAAAGGAAAATATCCTGACAAAAAAATTGTTTGGTTATCTCATGTTGTTAATAAAGGAGATAATATACTTTTAGATAGACTCAATAATAAGTATGATAATTATATAAACAATAATTTAGTTGTTATAAAAGATACTATATTACCAGTAGAAGCTAGAATTATATTAGGACATGGTTATTTAACAGTTACCTGTAGAATGCATGCTGCAGTTTCTACATTACAAATGGGAAAACCAGTAATTTGTTTATCTTATAGTGTCAAGTATAAAGGGGTAATTGGAGAAGCTTTAGACTTAAATGAACTGGTTATTGAATGTAAAGGAGATGAAAACTGGGAAAAGGATATTTCAACAAAA
The DNA here is from genome assembly GCA_944388675.1 of uncultured Clostridia bacterium. Classification (GTDB taxonomy): domain Bacteria; phylum Bacillota; class Clostridia; order TANB77; family CAG-508; genus CAG-245. The sequence continues at coordinate 21,284 of CALXJR010000003.1, read as the reverse complement.
GTGATTAAAATAGCAGATTATATTGATGATAATTATGAAACATTACAGAAAAAAATAAAAATTAATGTAAAAAACAATCAAAAAATTGTTGAGAACGCAATAAATGAAATTGTTGAAGATATTGAAGGAAAGGAATAAAAATGGTTAAAGACTTAGTTTCAATAATAACGCCCTGTTATAATGGGGAAAAGTATGTTGAAAGAATTCTAAATTCAATTATTAGTCAAACATATCCCTATATTCAATTTATTTTTGTTAATGATGGTTCAACAGATAAAACTGAGAATATTGTAAAAAAATATCAAGAAAAAGTTAAAGATAAAGGATATGATTTTATTTATATCTATAAAGAAAATGGAGGACAGGCTAGTGCAATTAATGAAGGCTTAAAGTATGCAACAGGCGAATATTTGACATGGCCTGATGCAGATGATGAATTAACAAATGATTCAATTCAAAAAAAAGTTGAATATTTAAAGAAACATAAAGAAGTAGGTTTTGTTTTATCAGAAGCTTATATAATTGACGAAAAAAGTGGTAAAATTGTAGGTGAGTTAAAGAGAAAACATAATTATCCAAGTAATATTTTTGATAACTTAGTACTACAAAAAGATATTTGGTTTGCTCCTGGAACATATATGGTGAGAATGGATAAATTTACTGATGTAAATCCTGCTAAACATATATATGAGTCTAGAGGAGGTCAAAATTGGCAGATGTTATTACCTATAGCTTTTAAATATATTTGCGGATATTTACCAGAAAAACTTTATAAATATTATGTTAGAGAAAATAGTCATTCACACTCTAAAGGAAATTTTGAAAAAGAAATTAAACAAATAGAATATATGAAAGATATTTTATTGCATGAATTAAAAGGTTTGAATGTACTTGACAAATATAAAGATGATATTTATATAAAATATTATATTGATAGATTAAACGTATCTTTTAAATATAGAAAATTAGAAATATTTTTAGATAGTTATAATTATTTAAAAAGCAAAGATTTATTAAATTTAAAAATAATTGTAAAAAGAATTATAATGTTAAGAAAGGTTTAAAATGATAAATATAATTGATAAAAAGAATTGTTGTGGTTGTGGGCTATGTGCTTCTATTTGCCCAAAACATTGTATTGAAATGGTAGAAGATGATGAAGGTTTTGTATATCCAAAGGTAAATAAAGATTTATGTGTAAATTGTGACTTATGCAATAAAAACTGTCCAGTGTTAAATTGTAATAATAAAAATCAACAAATCCCTAAGTGTGCGTTAGCTTATAGCAAGGATAATGAGATTAGAAAATCAAGCTCTTCAGGGGGGCTATTTTCAGAAATAGCACTTAATATTTTAAAACAAAATGGTATTGTATATGGTGCAAGTTTAGAAGATGAATCAAAGGTAAAGCATATTAGAATTAATAATGTTGAACAATTAGAAAAATTAAAGGGTTCAAAGTATGTACAAAGTGAAATGAATGGAATATATATAAATGTAAAAAATGATTTAGAAAATGAAAATAAAGTTCTATTTACAGGTACACCTTGTGAAATAGCAGCACTTAATAGTTTTTTAAAAAAAGATTATAATAATTTATATACATGTGATTTAATATGTCACGGTGTGCCTTCTTATAAAATATTAAAAAAGTATTTAAATGAATTAGAAGAAAAATATAAATCTAATGTTCAAAAAGTTTTTTTTAGAAATAAAGATGATGGCTGGACTAATTTTAAAATAAAAGTGTTTTTTGAGGATGGGCAAATTTATAGTTGTCAGGCTAACAAAGATTTTTATATGAAAGCTTTTCTAAAAAATGTTAGTTTGCGTCCATCTTGTTATGATTGTAAATTCTCGAAAATTCCAAGGTGTGCTGATTTAACATTAGGTGATTACTGGGAAGTTGAAAAAGTGCATCCAGAATTAAGTGATGACCAAGGTGTTTCAATGATAGTTATTAATAATAAGAAAGGTGAAGAATTATTAAATAATATAAATGAAGATATAGTATTGCAAGAAGGAGAAGAGTTAAATAATTTTATCAGGTTCAATCCATGTTTATGTGGTTCAGTAAAGCCTAATCCTAACAGAGAAAAATTTTTCAATGATTTAAATAAATATACTATGAAAGAATTAGAAAAAAAATATTTTAGAGATGAAATTACTTTAAAATATATTATAAAAAAAATAAAGAGGGGTTTAGTGAAAATTTTAAAAAATAGGAGATATTAAATGAAGAAAGTTAAAGTTTTAGCTATTTTATTGACTATTATTTTTGTAATGATATTGTTATTTATTACTAATTTTACTCAAGTAAAAAAGTTTACATTTGAAGCTAAAAAAATGATATATGAAGATTTATTAAATCAAGAATTAATAAATTTAAAGACTGGTGAAATAAATAACAATTTCTTTAACATAGATGAAACTGGTAAGAAAGAATCTACTAAGGGGATTAATGAAGCAATACAGTATGCTAAAAATAATAATATTGAATATATAAAGTTAAAAAAAGGTAATTACTTAGTAAATGGAGACAAAATATTTGGTGAAAATAAAGGTATTTTATTGGAAAGTAATATGACGGTTGATTTGAATGAATCAACTATTATACAAAAAGACAGTAAAGAAACGCACTATTCTATTTTTGACATAGATGGAAAAAAAAATGTTAGATTAATTAATGGCACTATACAAGGAGAAAGATACACACATGATTATCAAACAATTCAATCTACTCATCAATGGGGAATGGGAATCGAAATAAAAAATTCATCTAATATTGAAATAAGCAATTTAAATATTAAAAGTACTACTGGAGATGCAATTTATATTTCTGAAAAAGCTGAGAATGTTGATATTAATAATTGTAGGCTTGAAGATTGTAGAAGGCAAGGAATAAGTATAATTGAAGGAAAAAATATAAATATATATCAAAATGAAATATTTAATATTCAAGGACAAACACCTCAATCAGGTATTGATTTAGAGTCTAATTTCAATACTCAACTAATAGAAAATGTTAATATATATGAAAATAGATTTTATGGTTTTGGCAACAACATTGCAATTCAATTATATAGATATATTAATGATGTTTCAATAAAAGAGAATCTTATATATGGTAGAATTATTTGTTATAATATAAACAAGAAATTAGATATTATTCAAAATGATATCTATGATGGGGGACTAGAAACAGATAATAAATATAGAATAAATACTATTCAACTATTAAATAATAATTTTACAAGAAGTAAAGTAGAATTGGATGAAGATATAGAAATAGTCGTAAATGAAGGAAATAATTATATTGAATAATAAAAGATTATAGTAAAAGGAGAATTAATACAATAAATGAGAGCTGAAAATTCAATAAAAAATACTATAGTTTCAGTAATAACAAATATTATAACTATTTTAATAGGTTTTATTGCTCAAAAAATCTTTTTAAGCACATTAGGAATAGAATATTTAGGTATTAATGGTTTATTTAATAATATAATTTCTATGTTGGGAATAGTTGAATTAGGAATTGGTTCAGCAATTATATTCAACTTGTACAAACCTATAAGTGAAAAAGATACTGAAAAAATCAAATCGTTGATGAGATTTTATAAATTTAGTTATAGAATAATAGCAATTATAATTTTTGTGATAGGTATAGCAATAATACCATTCTTAAGAATCATAGTTGGCGAAGTTAATATACATGAAAGTATATATGTTATTTATGCGTTTTTTTTATTTGATATTATTTGCTCATATATGTTAACATATAAAAGGTCAATTTTATATGCTGACCAAAAGACATATGTTGTAAATCTTGTACATATTGGATATTTAGTTGTAATGAATGCCATACAAATTACATTCTTGTTATTAAGTAAAAATTATATTATTTATTTAATCATTAAAGTGGTATGTAGAATATTAGAGAATGTAGTTATTACAATTATAGCAAATAAAAAATATAAGTACATAACAGAAAATGATGTCAAAAAATTAGATGAAGATACTAAAAAAGATATATTTAAGAAAATTAAGGCTTTAGTTTATCATAAAATTGGTGGCTTTGTTGTAAACGGAACAGATAATATAATAATATCTATGTTTTTGGGAGTTACATGGGTCGGATTATATTCAAATTATTCTATGATAATTACAGCGATTAATAATGTTATAACACAAATTTATTCCTCACTTACGGCTAGTATTGGAAATTTGTTAGTGGAAAAAAATAAATTAAAAAATTATGAGATATATAAAAGACTTTTATTTTTTAATTTTTGGTTATCAGCATTTTGTGCTATTTGTTTTTACTTTATAGTTACAAATTTTATAAGTATAGTATATGGAAAACAGTATCTACTATCTCAGTTTGTAGTTATTGTTCTATCTATCAATTTATATTTCCAAAACATGAGAAAAACAATGAATAGTTATAAAGAAGCTGCTGGAATTTATTATGAAGATAGATATGTTCCATTATTTGAATCGGCTGTTAATATTATATTCTCAATTCTATTAGTATATATTTGTGGGTTGGCTGGTGTTTTTATAGGGACTGTCTTAAGTTCAATGGTATTACATTTATATTCATTTCCTAAGTATGTTTATGGACCGATTACTGGTAGAAAAAAATATGAATATATATTAGATAATGTTAAATATTTTGTAGTCCTAATCATAGTGTTTTTAATAACTTTTGTATTTAATAATATAATTGTATTTGACAATATATATATAGATATTTTAAAGAACATATTAATCTGTATAACTATACCAAATATAATCTTAATATTATTTTTCAGAAAAACAGATGAATATAAATATTATAAAAACATGATAATTAGTTTAATAAAGAAAATAATAAAAAAATAGAATATTTAATGTTTTAAATTTAGAAGAAGGAGTATGATACAAAAGTATCAAAAATAAAAAATGAATGAAACAACAAAGAGCGTAAATGATAAATGTGAAAATTATAGAATTGTATATGCTGATATTCTAAAAATTATAGCTAGTGTTGCAATTGTAATAATTCATGTAGCTTCGAAGAATTTTTATAGGACAAATACAGATTTCCAATTTGATGTTTTTAACTTATTCAGTTCATTTGCTAGGTGGGGAGTGCCAATTTTTGTAATGGTAAGTGGTATATTTTTTCTAGATAAAAATATTACCATTAAAGAAATATTTTCAAAATATATAAAAAGAATGGTCATCGTATTATTATTTTGGAATGTAATATATGCAATACTTTACAATTTAGAAGATTATATGAATGGAAAAGAAATAGGATATAATATAATAAAGGATATTTTTATAAATAGAGCTCCACATTTATGGTACTTATATATGTTAATTGGTTTGTATCTGATTGTTCCATTTCTTAGAAATTTAATTCAGAATGAAAAAATAATGAAGTATTTTCTGAATTTATGGTTGATTTTTGAAGTGGTTATTAGTATTTTTCAAATATTTCCAACAATGAATCTTGAAATTAGTGAGATATTAAACAATAAAATGCATATAAACTTTATTATGGGATATTCTGGTTATTTTATATTAGGATATTACTTAAACAAACGAAGAACTAAGGATAAAATAGTACCATATATTTCTTTAATTATTGTGGGAGGTATAATAACTTTTATAGGAACAAAAATTGTTTCTAATGTTACAAATGTACATAGTGAGACTTTTTATAATAACTTTTTTCCAAATATATTTATGATGAGTATAGGTATATTTATGTTAGTAAAAGAAGTTGCAAATAGAATAAAAATATCTGACAAGCAAGCTTTAAATATTGCCAAACTTTCTAAATACTCTTTTGGGATTTATCTAGTTCATCCAATTGTAATAACTTTTTTAAATTTAATTGGAATGTCAACTTTAAAATTTAATCCAATTTTAATGATGATTATAATTGTAGTACTAGTTTATTTTATATCACTATTCATTTCAATAATTATTAATAAAATACCAAAATTAAATAAAGTGGTTTAACAAGAAAATTGCAATTATAAAACACTTTTGTTACACTTCTGTAATTTTTATTGAAAAAATTTATAAAAACGCTTATAAATATTTTTTTGATTTAAGTAACGAAAATGAAATATAGTTAATGCAATTATAATTTATTGTAATATTATATTAGTTCATGTCTTAAAATATGTTTGGAACATCATTATTTTAAGACGAAAACAAAAAATGTTAAATATAATTAGAAATGATAAAATTTAAGGAGTTTATTATGAAAATCAATGTAGAAAAATTAAAATTACCTAATTGGGGAGATTTTGCTCCTAATCAATTAGATTACTATTCAAAAGCAAAAAGACATGATTTGATATAGATGCAGAAGAAATTGTCTATTATAAGTTTATAATAGAATATTTAAATGCACAAATTGGTAGATGTTGATTATCAAAATAAATTAAGAATATTATTAGGGACAATTAAATGTTTTTGGAATAATATATTAAATAAAGATTATAGAGAGTCATATAATTATATTAAACATCAAGGTGCTTTCAATATATTAGGAATAAATATACCTGATTTTTTTAAAGTTGAAGGAATTAAACCAAATATTGATATAATAAGATCTAAAGAGATTGACATAAATAAGATGACTAATATGTTAATAGATTTTAATAATAAATTGATTATATATATTGATAAAATAATAAGTATTGTAATAGATCCAACAAATGTTAAAGATCAATATCATTTAGATGAAATTAATGGAAGAATAATTAATAGTGCTAAAAAATTATAAAAGATAAAAACAGTGTCTTTAAGAATGTTATTTTTATTACAATCCTTTAACACTTTTATTACATTTCTGTAACATTTATTGACAAAAAGTTCCATAAAATATATGATTTCTATGTAAAATCATATATAAAGGAGCTTTTTTTTAATGCAAACAACCAAATGGAAAATAGTTGCTTTCATTACTATTTTGTTATACCTTCTACTATTTTCTACAACAGTATTTGCAGAAGAAGATGTAACATCTTCATTTAAAGATGAAAACTTAAAGAATGCAATACTAGAGATAATAAGAGATGTAGAAGGAAACGAAAGTAAAAACAATATAACAATGTCTGATATAGATAAAATTACATCAGACGAATTGCCAAGTGGAAAGCAATTAAACTTAGCAGGAAAGGATATTACAGATTTATCTGGCTTAGAAGTATTTGCAGATAAAGGAATAGAATGGATTTACTTAGATTGGAACAATATTTCAGATATGAGTGTGCTAAGTAATTTTACGTCTTTAACCAAAATTAGTGCAAGTGGCAACCAAGTTTCAGATATAAGCTTTCTAAGAAATTTAACTAATTTACAAAATATTAATTTTAGTAATAACAATATTTCAAATATAAGAATTTTACAATATTTAACTAATTTAAAATATTTATACTTAGATAATAATCAAATTCAAGACATTTCACCTATAGGCAATTTAAATAGTTTAAGAGAGTTATCAATTGCAGGAAATAAGATTACAGATGCATCAATGCTTACTGGACTTACATCATTAGAAAATTTAGACATAAGTAGAAACTCTATTTCCACTATAGTAAATTTTAAAAACAATACATCTATAGAAAAGTTAAACTTAAATTATAATAATTTACAATCATTACAAGGTATAGAGAATATTACTAATTTAAGTATTTTAAGTGCTAGTAATAATGAAATATATGATATTTCAAAATTATCTACATTAAGCAAGTTATATAATATAAATTTAAATAAAAATCAAATTTCGGATATTTCAGCTTTTAATAATAATAATGTAATAGAATATTTATACTTAGATGCAAATCACATAATTAACACAGACCCACTAGAAACATTATCTAATATAAAAAAAGTGACAATATATAATCAAACATATTTTGTAGAGGTTACACAAGACTTTAATTCTGAACAATTAAAAGTATATTTAACTTCAATTTTTAGAAGTCTAAAGAATCCAAATAGTAAAATTTATAATAGTGAAGTTTACTATGAAATGGAGCCTGGTAATATTACGTATTGGATTACAGAAGATTTAACATATTTTTTAGTTAATGTTTCAGACCTAAAAAAGCAAGATTTAATTTTTACAATGAAAGATGATGATAATAATTATATTACTATTTATATGCATTATTCTGTTAAAGAAAACGATAGCCCAGAAGATACAATAGAAAACGAAACAGACACAGATGTGTCAGAGGAAGAAACTCCAGTATCTGATATATATGAAGTAGATGATGGATATTTAAAAAATGTTCAGTTAGATACGACATTAGAAAACTTTATTAAAAACTTAAATGTTACTACAGGACTAAAAGTTACAAGAGATAATAAAGAGCTTTCAAACACAGATATAGTAGCAACTGGTGATGTTTTAACAGTAAATGGAAAGACATATATTATAATTGTTACAGGAGATTCATCAGGAGATGGAAAAGCAAATATTATGGATTTAATGCGAGTAAAAAGGCATATTTTAGGAACCAGAACTTTAAGCACCATAGAACAATTAGCATCTGACTTAAATTCTGATGGAAGTATTAATATAATGGATGTTATGAGATTAATAAAAATTATTATAAATTAGAGGAGGAATACTTATGAAAAAAATTTTAATAACAACATTAATTATTTTTGCAGTTATAGTAACAGCAGGAATGTTTATATCTGTAAATGCAGAAGTTTTATGCACACTTAATATAAATTTACAAAATGCAAATATTGCAGAAGGTCAAAAACAAGTTGTAATACAAATAAACTTAAGTTCATATTCTGGAGCAGGAGATTTAGGATACCAAGGAACTTTACAATATGATAAAAACATATTTGAGAGTGTTACAATGACATCATTAAATGATTGGGAAGACATTGACTATGAAGATTCTACAGGAACTTTCCTTTCAACAACAAAAAATGCTAAGGCAGGAACAACAATTGCAGAAATTACATTAACATTAAAAGATGGAGTAACAGCACAAAATACAGAAGTAACCATAAGTAATCTAATGTTCTCAGATGGAGAGACAAGTGCAACATTTAATAAAACTTTTACACTTGATTTTGCACAAAATGCCCCAACAGAACAGCCAGATGATAATGAACCCGATGCAGAACAACCAGATGATAATACACCTGACGAAGAACAGCCAAATGATAATCAACCAAATGAAGATATACCTAATACAGACGATGAACAACAACCAAATGACAATAACGAAGAAGAAAAACCTAGTGGCAATAATCAAAATACTACAGCAAATGTTATACAAAATACACAAACAAACTCTAATGATACAATAATCATCGAGGGCGGAACAAATGAAGATAAAACAACTGCAGATGGTAAAATTCCACAAACAGGAGGAGTTTCTACATTAATAATTGTTGGTGTAATAGCTATTATAGGTATTGCATGTTACATTAGATATCGTACAATTCAAGTAAAATAGAAAATAAGTTTATAAAACTAATACAGTTCATTGCCATATAATTTCTAATTATATTACAATGGACTGTAAATTTGTTATAACGAAATGATATTTTAAGAGAAAAAATTGCTAAAACTATTGCAAAGTTATATTAACTTTAGGTATAATAGATGAGTAATATTTTTTAGGGGAGAAATATAAGAAAAATGGAAGAACTAGATTTAAAAGAACTAATAAACATGTTTTGGTCGAGAAAACTTCAAATAGTAATAATTGTACTAATATTTTTAATAATAGGTGTAGTATATTCATATCTTTATGTAGAACCAGAATATACAGCAACTACAACAGTAATACTAGCACAATCGGCTACAACTGATGATTCAGAAACAATTACAAGTAATGATTTAACATTAAACCAAAAATTAGTTTCAACATATAGCACTTTAATAAAAAGTGATAATGTCTTAGATGAAGTTATAAGAAATTTAAATATTGACAAAACTGCAAGCTCATTAAAAAATAATATATCAGTTTCATCTGTAGATGATACAGACTTAATACAAATATCAGTAACTGATAGCAATCCAGAGCTTGCAAGTAGAATAGCTTCAGAAGTTGTAAATGTGTTTATAGAGAAAGTTGCAAATGGTGTATATAAAATAAACAACGCCCAAGTATGGGATGCAGCAGAAACACCAACAGCACCTTCAAATATAAATCATACAAGAGATATAATAATATTTATATTTGCAGGGCTTGTAGTATCTGCAATATATGTACTAATTGCCAACATGTTAGATACAACTGTAAAATCTAAAGATGATGTAGAAAAGAAAATAGGACTTACTGTTTTAACAACAATACCATTATGTGATTTTGACGCAAATGTGAATAAGAGAAGAGGAGGTAGAAGATAATGAGAAAAGAAGTTATAACATTTAGAGATCCGAAATCTCCTGTATCAGAGGTGTTTAGAACATTAAGAACTAATATTCAATTCTTAAATTCTAGAAATAGTCTAAAATCTGTATTAGTAACAAGTACTTCACCAGCAGAAGGAAAAAGCTGGGTAACAGCAAATTTAGCAGTTACCTTTGCACAAGCAGGCAAAAAAGTTATTTTAATAGACTGTGATATGAGAAAAGGAAGACAATTCTCAATATTTGGAGTTGCACCAACACCAGGAATATCAAATTTTTTATCAGGAGTAGATGCAACAGGGGGAGAAAGTAGCTCAAATATATTATCATATATAAAAGAAACAGAAATTGAAAACTTATATTTAATACCAGCAGGAAATGTACCACCAAATCCTTCAGAATTACTAACTTCTTCTAAAGTTGTAGATGCATTAAAACAATTAAAAGAAGTAAGCGATTTAATTATAATAGATGGAACACCAAGCGATTTAGTTACAGATGCTGTAATATTATCTAGATATGTAGATTCTACTATAATAGTTGCAGCTTACAAAACAACAAAAATTGAATCTTTAGAAAAAGTAAAAAAAGAAATTCAAAATGTTGGAGGAAAAATTGCAGGAGTTGTAATAAACAAAATGCCTATTTCACAAAAGAAATATTATGGCTCATATTATTATGGATCTATTAATACTCCAATGGTAAGAAAACAAAATTCTAAAATGGCTATGGAAGAAAATATAAGAATGCAAAAAGAAAGAGACAAAAAAAGAGCAGAAGCAATAATAAAGCAAAATAGAGAAGAACAAAATACTAAAAATCAAAGACAATCTAGCATTTATGACTTTGAAAAAGATGAGACAAAAGAAACAAGAAAGAAAAGCTATGAAGATCCAGAAGATGTAATGAAGCAAATGAATAATTATTTATCTGAGCAAAAAAAACAGTTAAAGAAAGAAGATTAAAATATGATTGATATACATTCTCATATTGTATTTGAAGTAGATGATGGTTCTAAAAGTATTGAACAATCTTTGCAAATGTTACATGAGGCTAGAAAAGCAGGTTTTAGTAAAGTGATAGTTACACCACATTACATAGAAGGATATTATGAATGTAATAAAAGTCAAATTGCAGAAAAAATAGAAAAATTACAATCAATGCAGGATGATGTTCAAATACTTCAAGGAAATGAAATTTATATTACAGATGAAATAAATAATTTAATAGAAGAAGAAAAAGCAAGCACTTTAGCAAATAGTAAATATGTTCTATTTGAACTTCCTCTAAATGCAGAACCATTAAATTTAATGGGAGTTGTTTATTCAATTATGGAAAAAGGAAGAATTCCAGTATTAGCACATCCAGAAAGATACCCTCATGTACAAAAAGATCCGAATTCACTAATTGAACTAATAGAAGCAGGTGTAATAATGCAATCTAATTATGGAAGCATATTAGGACAATATGGAAAAGAGTGTAAAAAAACAATCCAAAAAATGTTAAAACATAATATGGTACATTTATTAGGCTCAGATGTACATAGACCTAGAACAGTTTATTATAATATACCAGATGCTCTAAAAGAAATAGAAAAAATAGTTGGTAAAAACAAATTACAGTATTTAACAAATGCAAATCCAAGTAGAATTATAAATAATGAAACAATAAATGTAGAAACACCAGAATACATAAAAAAAGGATTTTTCGCTCGTTAGAGACGCGCATTTTAGGTTGAAAGTTCAAAATTTGTTCTAAAAGTTAAAAAACGGCATATAATCTTATAAGAAGATTGTATGTTGTTTTTTTATTTACTTGTTTTACTATCTTATAAAATAAGTTTGAAATAATAGTAAAGTTTAATTTGGTACAAATTAGGAGGAAAAATGAATTTAGATAATATATTAAGATGTTTTCCAAGACATATTAGAGAGGTATTAAATAATGGATTATCAATAGAAGAGCTAAATCTCTTAGAAGAAATACGTATTAGAAACAACTTGCCTTTAATATGTAAAATTGGACAAGCAGATAAAGTATTAAATTATAAGATATTAACAGAAGACATAAACTATATATTTCAAAAAATCTGTGAAAATTCTATTTATACATACCAAAATCAAATAGCAAATGGATATATCACAATACAAGGAGGAAATAGAGTAGGAATAGTAGGTACTGCAGTACTGCATGATAATAAAGTTACTAATTTTAATTATATATCTGGATTAAATTTTAGAATAAGTAGACAAATAATAGGCTGTAGTAACCCTATTATGAGCGGTATTATAAACGAACAACAAAACACTATATATAACACACTAATTGTTTCAATGCCTGGAATGGGAAAAACCACTCTTTTAAGAGACATGATTAGAAATATAAGTAATGGAATAGATGGATTAATAAATGGAATGAACATTGCAGTAATAGATGAAAGAGGAGAAATTTCTGCAACATATAAAGGAATTATGCAAAATGATTTAGGAATAAGAACAGATGTAATAAATGATATACCAAAATATATAGGAATGAAACTTGCGGTAAGATCTATGTCTCCAAAGGTAATTGCAGTAGATGAAATAGGAAGCAAAGAAGATAGCCAGGCAATAAACTATGCAATGTGCTGTGGAGTAAAAGGAATATTTACAGCACATGGACAAGATATAAAAGATATTGAAAAAAATCCAGATTTAGAAGAATTAATAAATAACAAAATAATTGAAAGAGTAGTATTAATTAAGAATGAAAAACTTGAAAATAGCAATAAAACCAAACGAATAATAGAAGTAGCAAATATAAATTAAATTTCAAAATCAATTGAACAAATAAAAATATTAATGTAGAAATATGTAAAAAATGCAAATATTATATGAATTGTATATTTGATTATAAAAATTTATAAAAAATAGTTCTAAAATTAAAAAATTAGAATATACATATATAAAAGAAAGTAGATACCAAAGGAGGTCAAGCTATGATTTTTATAAAGTACATTCTAATTTTTTTTGTGTTTTTAATTTTTTTAGCAATTGGCAATATATATTCAAAAAAATATACAAGTAGAGTAATCGAACTAGAAAAAATGAATAACATGTTAAACATTTTTAAAGCTAAAATAAAGTTTACTTGTTCAACAATAGAAGAAATTTTTACGCAAATTTATGAGGATAATAAAGATAACATAGGAGCAATTTTTAAAAAAGCAAATACATATATGCAAGATGAAAATAGTAAAGATGCATGGGAGAAGGCAATAGAAGAATCAGAACTTACAACAAGTTATAATAAAGAAGATATAAGAGTAATTAAAACATTAGGCAAAATGCTTGGAAATACAGATGTGGAAGGACAAGTTAGCCAAATAGAATTAACCCAAAACATGTTAACAGAACAAATAAACCAGGCACAAGAAGAAAGAAAAAAGAATTCTAAACTATATAGAACATTAGGACTAGCCTCGGGGCTTACAATAGCAATTATTTTAATGTAGGTGGAGGAAAATATGGATATAAATCTATTATTTAAAATTGCAGCAATAGGAATTTTAGTAGCTGTTTTATACCAAGTATTAGTAAGAGCTGGAAGAGAAGATCAAGCAATGATGACAACACTTGCAGGGCTTATAATAGTATTAACAATGGTAATAAAAGAAATAAGCTCATTGTTTGATACTGTAAGGACAATATTCAATTTGTAGGAAGATTATAAATTCCGGCAATATTCTTATTTAAGTAAGGCTAGAAAGGAACCAAAATTATGGATATTGTAAAAATAATTGGTATAGGACTAATAGCATTAATAATAATTGTAATTCTAAAGCAATACAAACCAGAATTTGCAATATATGTTTCTCTAGGAGCAGGAATATTAATATTTGCTATAATTTCTGCTAAATTATCTGGAATAATAGATGTATTAAAAAGTCTAGCAAGTAGAACATCAATAAACAATGACTTTTTAGTATTATTAATAAAGATTACAGGAATTGCAATACTTACAGAATTTGCAGTAAGTGTATGTAAAGATTCAGGAGAAAATGCAATTGCAAGCAAAGTAGATTTAGGAGGAAAAGTAATAATAATGTCAATGTCAATTCCTATCATGTCTAGTTTATTGGAAACAATAATAAAAATTTTACCATAATATGTAATCATTCACAGTTAAATAAAGCTGTGAATTGTAACCATAATATAGGAGAAAAAATGATAAACAGAAGATTAAAGAAAATATTAATAATAATTATAGTTATTTTAACTTCTTTAATACCAAATACATATGCAGAAGATACAAGTGCAGAAAATGTAGATACAGAAGCAATTTTAGAAAGCCAATCAGAAACACTAGGAATATCAAGTTTTATAGAAGAAGCAGACAAGTATAAAAATGATGAATTTGATTTTGATGTTGGTGATTTAATAACTGAAGCAATTAAAGGAGAAATAGATAATGAATCAATTGGACAGAAAATATTAAACATATTATTTAGCCAAGTAGGAGAAGCTATAAAATCTATAGGAATAATATTAGTTATAGTTATTATATCTAGCATTTTAAAAAGTATAAGTGATGACTTAGATAATAAAGGAATAGCTCAAATATCGCATTATGTTACATACATATTAATAGTTACAATTATAATGAAAAACTTTTCAGACATAATTGTAATGTGTAGAACATCAATAGAAAACTTAGTTGGATTTTCTAACTCTTTAATACCTTTATTAATTACACTAATGATAACAACAGGAAATATTGCTTCTGCTGGAATGTTACAACCAATTATATTATTTATAATAACATTTATAGGAAACTTTATTAACACAATATTAATTCCTGCAGCACTCGTTGCAGTAGCTTTAAATGTAATATCAAATATTTCAGATAGAGTTCAAATAGATAAATTGGGTACATTTATAAATAAAACTGTAATTTGGATTCTAGGAATAGTACTTACAATATTTGTTGGTGTTTCATCTTTAGAAGGAAGCATAACAAATGGAGTAGATGGTCTTACAGTAAAAACAACAAAAGCTGCTGTTTCTAATTTTATTCCAATAGTAGGTAAAATTTTAGGAGATGCGGTAGATACAGTAATGAGCTGTAGTAATATTTTGAAAAATGCAGTAGGAATTGTTGGTGTAATTATTATTTTAAGTATTTGTATAATGCCTATTATAAAACTTGCTGTACTTATGGGAGTGTATTATCTAGGATCTGCTTTATGCCAACCAATTGCAGATAAAAAAATTGTAGATTTACTTAGTCAAATTGGAGGAACATTTAAGCTACTTTTAGCAATAATGTGTAGTATATCTGTAATGCTAGTTATTGGGGTAACTTTGGTTATAAAAATATCTAATAGTGGTTTAATGATGGGAAGCTAAGGAGGAGTAATTTTGGTTGAATGGCTTAATAATTGGGCACAGGGAATCATTGTATCGGTAATAATTGCAACAATAATTGAAATGATTTTGCCAAATGGTTCAAGTAAAAAATATGTAAAAGTTGTAGTTGGATTATATATTTTATTTACAATAATATCTCCAGCAATTAAAAAATTTACAAGCAAAGATTTTAATGTAAATGACCTATTAGACACAAAAGCTTATGAGGAGCAAATGGCAAAAAGTGATGAAGAAATATCAAAAAAGATAGAGGAAAACAATAATAGAACAATTAAAGACATATATCAATCAAATTTGGAATCTGACATAAAAGCAAAACTAAAAGATAAAGGTTATGATGTTTTAAGTACATATATTCAAATTAGAGATGATGAAAATTATACAATTGAATTTATTAGTTTAAGTGTAGATAAAGAAGAAACAACCCCAAATACAGAAAATTCAGAAAAAAGCAATACTGGAACAATACAAATAAATGAAGTAGAAGAAGTAAATATTCAAATAGGAGAAAATACTACAAAAGAAAATAATACTACAATTACCTCTAGTGAAAAACAAAAAATTGCTCAGTATATTAGTAGCACATATGATATTTCCATTGATAATATAGAAATTCTTTGAGCAGAAAGGTGGAATTGGATTTGTTAAAGGAAAAATTAGATAAAATTAAAGAAAAGTTTAAACCTAAAGAAGGAGAAAATAATAAAAGAAAAATAGAAAATTTGGTTATTTTTGTTATCATTTTAATAGTAACAATAGTTGCAATTAATTACATATGGAATGGAGATAGTAGTAAAAGCCAAACAATTACAAATGATGCTTCAGGAAAAAGACTTGCTGAAGAAGAGAATATAATTTCAAATGATGCTACTACTTCTTTCTCAAATGGAATAGAAGAAAAACTAGAGAATATACTTTCTAATATAAAAGGAGTAGGAGAAGTAAAAGTACTTATTACATATTCACAAACAAGTAGTGTTATACCAATGTATGATGAAGACACAAGTTCTACAGTAACTGAAGAAACCGACTCTCGGAGGTGGAACAAGAGTGGTAAATGAATCAAGCACAAGTAAAGAAATAATATATGAAGAAAATGATGGAGTAAAAACTCCAATGACACAAAGTGTTGTAAATCCGAAAATTGAAGGAGCAATAATTACTGCAACAGGTGCAGGAAATGCAGACGTAAAAACAAATATAGTTCAAGCAGTAGAGGCAGTTACAGGTCTTGCAACATATAAAATACAAGTATTTGAAATGAAATAAGATAAAATAAAAAAAGATTGAAAATAGAAGAGCATTAGAAGTCAGAAAATTATAAATGAGAAGACCAAGAATAAAAAAGATTAAAATTATATTTTAAATAAAAACTTAGAAAGGGATAGATTATCTATGAAAAATATATTAAAGAAGAATCAAGTTATTATTTCAGCAATTGCAATAATGCTTATTGCTGCAGGTTATATGAATTATACTGCGAATACAAAAGATGCTTTGCAAGCTTCAGCATTAGCCGACTCTGAGCAATATGCAGGGTTAGGAGACGCAAAATTAGTTAGTGCAAATGTAGAAGAAAATGTTCAAGGTACAGAATTAAATACAGAAACAAATAATGCAACAGATACTGCATCAAATACTGCATCTAATAATACTAAAGAAACGAATGCTACAAAGATGGAAAACAACAATAATAATATAGAAAATAATACTAATATAGAAACAACAAGTAATACAACAAGTGATGAGTATTTTACAGAATCTAGGCTAGAAAGAGAAAAAATGTATTCACAAATGTTAGAAAGCTATCAAAATATATTAGAAAATAGCCAAATATCAGAAACACAAAAAGAAATATCTCAAAATGAAATAAAAAACATAAATGACCAAAAAAATGCAATAATGATAGCTGAAAATTTAATAAAAAATAAGGGATTCGAAGATGTAGTAATATTTGTAAATGGAGAAAGTGTAAGTGTTATAATAAAAGGAAAAGAAATAACACCAGAGCAAATAGCACAAATACAAAACATAGTATCTAGAGAATTATCTGCAGAAGTTGATAATATACATATAAGCAATAAAGAATAGGGTATTTTTGGGGCTGTTTTTGGGGACACCTTCCAAAAACAGCTTTAAGATTTTTATGTTTTTGTGAAAGGTTAAAAAAAGGCATAAAAAGTTCAATTTCCCTAAATATGTTTTAACAATGGATAAATTAGATTTTTCACAAGATGGAATTATTCATAAAAATATTATGGATTGGCTGTTGGAAGATAAATAAAACTTGAAAAAAATAAAAAATTGTGATAAAATGTTAACATAAAAGCCCAGAGGAGGGATTTTTATGGACAGCTTATGGTTGGAGGTTGCATTAGATGCCGAAAATCAAGCAAAGGTAACATTTACCTGTGTAAGAGACAAGCAAAGTGCAGAAGCATTTGCTGAGCGGATGTGCAATAGAAGAACTGGCCCACGGTTCTTTATGCGCAGTCGCAAAGACTATGTGACTGTTCTTGCCTATTGGATTAACATTATGGCAAGGGAAAAGTAACAACCAAAAGCAAAGTGGCGGAGCTTTATAACAAGCTCCGCCACTTTTTTGCCCAAAAAGAAACGTCCAAGATGGGCAAAAATAGATATATTTGAAAAAAGTGTCAAAATGTGTTATAATATGGACATAAAAATCCATGAGGAGGGTTTTTGCATGAAACAATATTGGCTGGAGGTTTGCTTAGACCGGGACAATGCGGTAAAGGCAACCTTCAAAACTCGCGCATCCATGATTGCTGCTGAGGAGTATGCCAAATCTCTTATGGCAACTTCATGCAGTGCAAAGTTCTATGTGAAGAACCGAGAGGACTTCATCAAGATGCTGGCAAAGTGTGCAGAAATTATGGAGGAGGAGAGCTAATATTTTTGGCGGAGCTTTATAACAAGCCCCGCCATTTTTAAATTTTAATTGAAATTAAATATAAAATGAATTATAATTTTAAATATAATCTTAAATTAAAAAGGGGATAAAAATTTTGAAAGAATCATTAATTGAAAAATTAAAAATAAATCAAAGAGGAGTATCTTTAAATATTATTTTAACAATCATAATTATTGTACTTATTCTTATTACATTTGTACTAATTTTTGTTCTGAAAAAAACAGATACAGATTCTGCTAGAAATAATTTAAACCAAGTAATATCTGATGAATATGAAAATGAAAACAAAATTATTTCTACTAAAATAACAGGCTCAACGCCTTATCTACCAAGTGGTTTTTCTGCATCAACTACAAAAGGAGAAACAACAATTGAAGAGGGGCTAGTAATAAAAGATGGTAGTGGAAATGAATATGTATGGATTCCAGTTCCAAATGATGGAACAGGCCCAAATTATGATTTAGTAAATAATACACAAGAAGATTCAGATGAATACTATAATGCAATAGAACAAGCTTTATCAGACTATTCATATTTTAATGAAGTAGATAAAGAATATATTGATGATTGGTCTAATTATTCGGAAACAACAGAAGAAGCATTAGGAATAAAAGATTATAATGCTTTAAAAAGAAAAATGTTAAAAAGTATTTATGAAAATGGAGGATTCTACGTAGGAAGATATGAAACTGGATATAAAACTGGAGAGATAAGAGAAATAAGTAGAAGCGATGATAATTATGAAACAAAACTACAGCAAATGATAAATATGACAGCTAACCAGTTAATTGAAAGTAATAAGCCTGTTATCCAAAAAGATGCTTACCCATATAATTATATAACTTGTAATCAAGCACAAATATTAGCAGATAGTTTTCAATCTGGAGAATATACAAGTAGCTTATTATTTGGAATTCAATGGAACTTAATGCTAAAATGTTTGAAAAATACAGGTGTAGATGTTTATTTAAATAGTAAAGATTGGGGTAATTATGATGATAGTGAATTGGAGATTACAAGCCAAAATGCTAGACAGGCGACTAAATATCCATACAATAATTGGATAAATTCATCATCAAAAAAAGAAAGACGGTACAGAAACATTATTAACAACTGGTGCATCAAATAAAACAAAAGTATTAAATACTTATGATGTAGCAGGAAATGTATTTGAATTTACTCTTTCATATCCAATGTCGTTTGGTGGAGATTTAATATGGACTGCTAGAGGAGGAGGAATTGATTCAACTTACATGGATTATGCTGGGTCTTATAATGTAATGAGTAAAAATATAGATAAATTAATTGAAGGATACAATTTTGGTTTTAGAGTTACAATCTATTAAAGTGAAAAATGTTTCTAAAATTGTTGTATTTTCTTAACTTTTTGGTATAACTACTGAATAAAAAATTACATTTGACAAATGTAAAATTTATGCTATAATAAAAATAGAAATAAGGAGCCACAAAAGTGGTCGCCATTAGTTTTATGTGTTAAATACACACTCTAATCAGCAAGCAGAGTGTGTATTTGTTATTTATTTTTCGCCTAAATTATGTACAAGTACAATTATTAAGGCAATAGTAATGATAGTTACTGATACAAGACCAGTAAAAAGTAATATAATAAATTGTAATAAAAATTCTACCATACACATCACCTCCTTTGAGGAGGCGACACACTTCTGCTTCTCCTTACTTCTGAGTAAAATTATACAAATTATTCAAACATAAGTCAATATAAAAGCAAAAATTAATAGGAAAAAAATGTAAAAAGCTATTTGGAAATTTAGTAAATATTTCTAAAATTGTTGTATTTTCTCATCTTTTTGGTATAATATTATAAGAAAAACTAAAAGATAAATATAAATAAAAAACATAGGAGGATAAAGAAATGTTAAAAAAAGTTGCAATTTTAGCAAATGGTGGAGATGTATCTGGATTTAATGCTGTTATAAGAGCTATTGTAAAAACAGCAGAGGAAAATGGAATAGAGTGTTATGGATTTATAGAAGGATATAGAGGATTGCTTAATAATGATTATATAAAGCTAAGTACAGAAGGAAATAAAATAGCATCAGGAATATTACCAAAAGGTGGCTCAATAATAGGTTCTTCTACAAATGCAAATGTGTTTAACTATAAAGTAGTAATGCCAAATGGTGAAGTAGAATATCAGGATTTATCTGATAAATGCGTGCAGAATGTAAAAGATGATGGATTTGACTGTGTATTTACACTAGGCGGAGATGGAACACAAAAATCAGCAAGAGATTTATCTTTAAAAGGGATAAACGTAATAGGTGTTCCAAAAACAATAGATAATGATGTTGCATGTACAGAAATAACATTTGGTTATAATACAGCTGTATCTGTTGCAACAGAAGCATTAGATAGACTTCACACAACAGGTGAAACACATCATAGAATAATGGTATTAGAAGTAATGGGAAGATATGCAGGCTGGATTGCATTAGAGTCTGGTATTGCTGGTGGAGCAGATATTGTTTTAATTCCAGAAATACCATATGATATAAAT
>CALXJR010000002.1 GCA_944388675.1 uncultured Clostridia bacterium | reverse complement strand
AATGAAAGACAAAACACAATAGAAATGCCACCACAAAATTCAAAGGAAGCGGTTTTAGGAAATGACTTTATGGTTATTCCATTAGTTCCAGATAGAGAAGATCCAAATAAGAATGTTGATATAGACAAATAGTAGAACACAAGAAAAGGTGAAATTATTTATGAATTATAAAATAGAAAAAGCTTTTAAAGATAATAAAAAGTACTTAATAATATTTCTAGTATTATGGATAGTATTAGAAATATTTCTTTGTATGCCATTGGCTGTTGCAATAACAAATAGCACACAAGCAGATGGCTTTCATATGTCAGAGTTTATCGGAAATTTTAGTAATGAGATAATGTCATTTACTTCATTTACAAAAATAGCACAAGAAGGAGTTTTCCCTGTATTTGGTAAATGTACATTATGGCTTACAATAATGTTCTTAGTATTCTCTACAATAGGAATAATTAGGTCAAAACCAAACAATGAATATAAAGATATTGAAAACGGTTCAAGTGACTGGAGCGAAGGCGGAGAACAATATAAAATTTTAAGTAAAAATAAAGGAATAATTTTAGCAGAAAATAATTATTTGCCAGTAGATAAACCAGGAAACGTAAACGTTTTAGTAGTCGGAGGTTCAGGTTCTGGTAAATCTGCATCATATTCAATTCCAAATGCCTGTCAGCTTTTAGGCTCATATGTATTTACAGATCCAAAAGGAGAATTATATGATAAAACTGCAGGATTTTTAAAGAGCCACGGTTATGATATAAAAGTATTAAATCTAGTAAATCCAGAAAATAGTGATAGTTACAATCCACTTATGCACATTCAAACAACAATTGATGTTGATATAATTGCTAACACAATAGTAAAAGGACAAGATGGAGGATCAACAAGTTCTGATCCATTCTGGGATGATAACGCAGAAACATTATTAAAAGCATTAATTTATTATTTGATGACTGCAGCAAAAGATGAAGAAAAGAATCTAGCTTCTTGTGCAGAACTAGTAAGAGCTGCAAGTAATAAAAATGGAAGTAGCTTATTAGGAGAGTTAATATCAGAGTTACCAAGGGATAACCCAGCTGTTACAAACTATAAATCAATTGAACTTGCATCTGACAAAACATACAGCTCAATATTAAGTACACTACAATCAAAACTATCAAAATTTGATTCTCAGGAGATTGCAGATGTAACATCTACAAATACAATAGACTTTGAAGAATTGGCAACCAGAAAAACAGCATTATATGTTATTTCATCAGATACACACACAGCATATAACTTTTTACTTACAATATTCTTCTCACAATTAATACAACAATTATATGATATAGCTGATAAAAATGGTGGAAAATTAAAAGTGCCAATGTATTTCATATTAGATGAGTTTGCAAACATTGGTCAAATACCAGACTTTGATAAAAAAATATCTACATCTAGAAGTAGAGGAATATCATTTAGTGTTATATTACAGAACTTAGACCAATTGGAAGCGGTTTATGAAAAATCTTATGAAACTATAATGGGTAACTGTGATACACACGTTTTCTTAGGAAGTAACTCATTTAAAACAGTAGAATATTTCTCAAAACAGTTGGGAGAAAAAACAATATTTAGAAATACAAGATCTACAAATAGAGGAAAAAACTATTCAACACAAGGTTATAGCACATCAGATCAAATGATGGGAAGAGCATTAATGACACCTGATGAGTTAAGAAGAATGGACAATGATTTATGTATTATATTTGAAAAAGGATTAAAACCAATAAAAGCAAATAAATATTATTACTTCAAGAAACCAGTATATAAACAACTTCAAGCAAATATGGTAGATCACAATAACTATGTAGTACCGGAAAGAGGAAATTGGTCAAAATTTGATCCATCAAATCCACGATTAAATTTAGATGATGAAGATGACAAAAAAGAAGTAAAAATAGAATCTTTAGATGATTTGTGGAATGATAATGATACTACCACACCAAATAATCAAAATGTTAATACAAATAACATGCTTAATTTAAATAATGTAGCACAACCAAGAAGTAACAATCAAAACAATATTGAAATAGAGTCATTAGACAATATGATTGGAAACAATCAAACACAAAATGTAAATAATACATTATCAAAAAGTGCAAATTCAAATAATATGAATTTAAATCTAAATGATGCACCAACAATTCCAATGGAAGATAATACGAAAGAAGATGATTTATTTACTATGGATTTGCAAAAGGAATTAGAGGCAAAATTTGATGAATTATTTGGACCAATTGATAATAATAACAACAATGATAACTAAAATTTTCACCCAAGAGGGTATGTCCCTTATGGGTGAAATTTTTTTAGAAATAAAAAAGAACAAATGTTCACAAAACTATTGACTTAACAAAAATGATATGATATAAATTTGATAGTAAAAAATAAAGAGAGTGATTATATGAGATTTATACATATGGCAGATATGCATTTAGATGGAGCATTTGAAAGTTTAGCATCTAAACCAAATCTAGCAAAAGAGCGTAGAATGGAACAAAGAAGAGTAATGAAAGAAATAGTGGAATATATAAAAAAAGAAAATATTCCATATTTTTTTATTGCGGGTGACTTATATGAACAAGACTATATAAAAAAATCCAGTATAGAGTATATAAATAAATTATTTGAAGAAATTCCTAATACATTAATATTTATAACCCCAGGAAATCATGACCCATATATAAAAAATTCTTTTTATAAGCAATTTAATTGGAGCAAAAATGTACATATTTTTTCTGAAGAATTATCAATAGTAGAATTAAAAAATGCAGACATATATGGTTATGGTTTTAACGATTTTTATATGCCTAATAAATATCATAATATAGAAATAAAAAATAAAAATAAAATAAATATATTAATCACACACGGAAGTCTAGATGGTGGAAATGATGAAAACAAGCAATATAATCCACTTACATCAAAAGAATTAAAACAAATGGATTTTGACTATATAGCATTAGGACATATCCATAAAGCTAGTTATAAAGATTATGAAAATCAACATATAGTTTATCCAGGTTCTACAGTTTCACTTGGGTTTGATGAATTAGGGCCTAGAGGTGTAATTGAAGGAAACATAGATGAAAACACAAAAAAATTAGAGTTAAAATTTATTCAAACTTCTGCAAAAACATTTGAAGAAAGAAATATAGATATAGCAAACATAAATGATGAAGAAGAATTAATAGAAGAATTAAACGAACTTAATTTAGATGAAAACAAATATTATAAAATAATATTAATAGGACAAAGAAATTTTGAAATTAAATTATCAAACCTATTAAGCTTAGTAAAACAAATTAATATTGTAAAAATAAAGAATCATACAAAAATAAAATATAATATTGAAGACATAGCTAAACAAATAAGTTTGAAAGGCATTTTTGCAAGAAATATTTTAGAAAAAATGAAGGATGCAAAAGAAGATGAAAAAGAAAAATTAATAAATTCATTTGAAATAGGAATGGATGTATTAAATTAAGAGGTGAATTTATTGAAAATAAAAAAATTAAAAATAAATGCATATGGAAATATAGAAAATAAAGAAATAGATTTAAAAGACGGAATTAATATAATACACGGTGCAAACGAAAGTGGAAAATCAACAATTTTAAGTTATATAGTAAACACATTTTATGGGATTTCTAGAACTAAAGATGGAAAAGATATATCTGACTTTGATAAATATAAACCATGGAATAGTGATGAATTTTCAGGAAGAATAGCTTATGAATTAGATAATGGTGAAGAATACGAAGTTTTTAGAGACTTTAAGAAGAAAAATCCTAAAATATATAATAAAAATTTAGAAGACATAACTGATAATTTTGAAATTGACAAAAAAGAAGGAAGCAAATTTTTTATAGAGCAAACTGATATAGATAAACAAATGTATACTTCAACAGTAGTATCTATGCAACAAGAAGTAAGGCTAGATGATAAAAATCAAAATATGCTAATACAAAGAATTGCAAACTTAGCAGGAACTGGCGAAGATAATGTTTCATACAAAAAAGCTTTAACTAAATTACAAAATAAAATAAGAGACGAAATAGGAACAAATAAAACTTCACAAAAACCAATAAATATACTAAATAATCAAATAGAACAACTACAAAATAAAATAGAAGAAATAAAACCTAATGTAAATAAAAAATATGAAATAGATAATCAAAAAGACTTAATAAACAAAAGATTAAGTAGTTTAGAAATAAAAAAAGAAATATTAGAAGAAATTAATAAAAAAAATAAAAACAAATTAGATAGTTTAAAAGAAAAAGATATTAAAGAAATTAGTAAAAATGACAATTTGAAACATATTGAAAAATTAAAATTAGACGAGAGTAATATAGCAGAAGAAAAGAACAAAATAGATAAAGAAAAAGATGAAATTAGTAAAACTTTAGAAGAAAAAAAGGTTGAACAAAGCCAGCTAGAACAAGAAATAATTACAGCACATGAAAAGCCAATAGAAGATAATTTAAAGCAAAATAAAAGTAATTTTGTAATATATATTATAATTTTAATTATCTCTTTAATATTAGGAATATTAGGATTTTTAATATTAAAAAATTATTTTATACCTGCTATTTTTGGAATTATAGTATTTATAGATTGTACTTTGTTAATAACCCAAAAAAATAAATTAAATAAAAAAATTAAAGAAGAAAATGAACAAAATCAGTTAAAGAAAAAAGAACAAATTAATGAATTAGAAGAAGAAAAAAATTATATTTTAAAAGAAATAGAAAAAATTTCAAAAGAGCTAAAACAACAAGAAGAAAAACAATCAGAAATTAATAGCAAAAATTCCATGATACATGGACAAATAATATTACTAGAAAAATCAAATGAAGCTTTAGATAACGAAATTAAAGAAATAAAAGAAAAAATACAAAATTTGCAAAAAAATAATCAAGAGGAAATATTAGTATCATTTAAAGAAAAAATTGGAGAAAATGAATTATTAAAAATAATAAATAGCACTAATATAGAAGAAGATTTAAAAGATACACAAAGTGATATTAATAATGAAAAAATAAAATTAAAAGGTCTTGAACTAGAAGAAAATACAGTTATTCCTCAAATTGATACAATGGTTGAATTAGAAGAAAATTTAGAATCTAAAAAAGAAGATTTGAATGATTTAAAAAGAAAAGAAGAAATAATAAACCTTACTATTGAAAATTTAGAACAAGCATATGAAGAAATGAAAAATACTATAACACCTAAATTTACAGAAAACTTATCAAAAAATATAGAACAAATTTCAAATGGGAAATATAGCAAAGTATCAATCAATGATGAAACAGGTATGATAGTTGAAAATAATAGAGGCGAATACATAAATGCAAATAACCTTAGCACAGGAACAATTGACCAATTATATTTGTCATTAAGACTATCAATGATAGAAGACTTATCAAAAGAAAGCTTACCAATAATCTTAGATGAAACATTTGCATATTTTGATAATCAAAGATTAGAAAATGCACTTAATTATTTAATAAAATTAACTCAAGAAAATTCAGACAAAAAGCATCAGATAATAATATTTACTTGTACAGATAGAGAAAAAGAAATATTAGAAAAAGAAAATTGCAACTATAATCTAATAGAAATGGATGCTTTTGGGGACGTTTCATAAAAACATCTTTTAGGTGTTTTTGGGGACAGGTCATCAAAACATACAAAAGCACGTTTAAAATAAACCTTGAAATAATTGGAATTTTGGTGTATAATATAAAAGCTATAAAAGTTTAAATTTAAATAAAAGAGGAGAAGATTGTATGTTTCAAAAACTAGAAGCCGTAGAAAAGAGATATGACGACTTAAACAAAAAAATTGCAGACCCAGAAATAATTGCGAATACCCATGAGTGGACAGAATATATGAAAGAACATGCAGAAATTGAAGAAATAGCTTTAAAATATAAAGAATATAAGAAAACAGAACAAGCTTTAAAAGAAGCTGAAGAAATGATGAATGACCCTGAAATGAAAGAACTTGCGGAAGAAGAAGCTTCTAAAGCAAGAGTAAAAATTCCAAAACTAGAAGAAGAATTAAAGTTATTATTAATTCCAAAAGATCCAGATGATGATAGAAACATAATATGTGAGATTAGAGCAGGAGCTGGAGGAGAAGAGGCTGCTTTATTTGCAGGAACTTTATATAGAATGTATACAATGTATGCAGAAAGAAAACATTGGAAAATAGAAGTATTAAATGAGAATGAAACAGGTCTTGGTGGTTATAAAGAAATATCTTTTATGATTACAGGAAAAGGAGCATATAGTAGATTAAAATTTGAAAGTGGTGTGCATAGAGTACAAAGAGTTCCAGAAACTGAAGCAAGTGGAAGAATTCACACATCAACTGCAACAGTTGCAGTTTTACCAGTAGTAGAAGATGTGCAAATAGAAATCAACCCATCAGATATTAAATTGGAAGTATTTAGAGCATCTGGTGCAGGTGGACAACATGTTAATAAAACATCATCAGCAGTAAGATTAATACACATACCAACAGGAATAGTAGCAGAATGTCAAACAGAACGTTCACAAACACAAAACAGAGAATATGCAATGAAACTATTAAAATCAAGACTATATGAAAAGGAAAAACAAGAAAGAGATGCAAAACTTGCAAATGAAAGAAGAAGCCAGGTAGGAAGCGGAGATAGAAGTGAAAAAATACGTACATATAACTATCCACAAGGTCGTATAACAGACCATAGAATCGGTTATAGCATTTATCAAATAGAAAACTTTTTAAATGGTGACCTAGATGAAATGATAGATAGACTAATTGCAGCAGACAGAGCAGAAAAATTAAAGGGTTCAGAGGAAGAATAATTAAAAAGGTATCAACAATAGTTGGTACCTTTAAAATTAATAATAAATATTTTAGGAGATAAAAAATGAAATTTATTAGAAAGAAAACTATTTTGATTATACTATTAATATGTATTATAATTATTGCTTCTATTGCATATATAGAAATCAATAAAGAAAATGCCTCAAACTTAAATATAGAAAATAATATTACAGAAAACGAAATCAAAGATAATGCACATACAACAACAGACATAGCATACAAATCGTTTGAAGAAAAAATTGAAAATAACGAATATATAATTGGAATTCTAAAAAAAATAGGTGATGATTATATAGAAATTTCAAGTAATCCGTTTGGCGTATATGGATATAAAGACTATGAAAATGCAATTTTAAGAATTTCTAATCAAACTAAATTTCAAAATTTTGTAACAGGAGAAACTTTAGACATTTCTGAATTAAATGATGCAGAATTAATATTAGTTAATGATATAGGAAAAAATTATTTTTATAATTATTCAATTAATAATTATGAAATAAATAAAACTAATGGAAACATCTATTATATTAGCAATAAAGATTTATCGACATTTCAAAAACAAACATTTGAAGAGCACTTTAATGAAGAAGAACAGAAATTATCAAATGTAAAAATAGATTTAATTTCTAAAGCATCAAACAGGTATAATTCTAGCGATGAAGAGATGGATTGTATTATTTATATAAATATAAAAGATATACAAATACCATATCATATTTCAATATATAAAAATAATGAAACTTTAATTGAAAATCCTGATGCGAATAATTATGCAGACATAATAATTGAAAAACATGGAGAAAAATCTGCAAAAGAATTAGAATGGTATTTAGCTAAAAAAATAATTTATAAATAAATTAAAAAACTCACTGGTTAAATAAGTGAGTTTCTTTTTTTTTAACAACAATAAAATAAAAGTATATATTAAAATTATGAATATAATTATTAACAAATTTTTAATTATCTTCATTTTTGGCTCCTAAAAAATTTATAAATTATAATTTTCAATTAAGCCATAATAACAATTTAATCCACCCCAATCTGCAGGTTCAACCTTTAAAGAGATTGGATAATTAACACACCAATAATCAAAATCGTGTAATATTTTATGAGCTTCAAAGCATTCGGATAAATCATGATTATCCATACCAGTTTGAAGATGCAACAATATATCGTTTATAATTGCTTCTGCTTCATTGCTAAGTTTTAAATTAAGTAAATTTTTTAATGTATCTCTATATTCCCATAAGCCATAAGATTGAAAGGAAACGCCATTAGGTTGTGTAAATACTTCATCTTTAGTTGCAGGTTCCCAATAAATGCTATTAGCATCTTTTATAGTATTAACATAATCGACAAGATTATATTCTAATGAAGAATGGACATTATGAATGTCATATTTTAGAGTAGAAATATCATTTTGTGAAACATTAGAAAGAATTGTAGATTGAGCTTTATAACAATTGTTGCTAGATGGCTTTTCTAAATCACTATCATGTAAGTAGAATTTAACATCTGTAGAGTCTCCAATTTTATTTAAGGAATTGTTAGAAATTTTATAAAAATTATTTTCATTATTGATATTTATCAGATTATTTGAATAGACTTTAAATACAGAATCAGTATCTCCATGTAAATTTATTTCGTATAATAAATCAGCAATATCGTTTGAATCTGGGTTGCTAATTTCTATGTTGTTATAGTAATCAATAAAAGAACTAATCTGGTCTAAATCTGATAGAAAATAAACAGTATCACTAAAATTATTATATTCGTTGCCTTCACTAGAAATAATTATTTTTACTTTATTTACATTTTGCGGAATAAATTTTTGCAAAGTAACTATTTCTATTTTATCATCAGAATTTGCCGTTTTTGTATCTTGTGATAAAAATTTATTTATTGCAAAAATAGCAAATATTAAAAATAAAACTACTATTATGCATATAATAATATCCCTTTTCATTTAAACCTCCTTATAATTATTTTAATAGCAGTATATATTATATTTATATTTACGTCAACTTTTCATTTTAAAATTTTCTTTCTTATTTACAACAATTTCAACAAAATTTATATATAAATTAATCATAACAAAATTATCTAAACATATAAATCTAACAAGGAAGTTTAATATAAGGAGAAGAATAGTGGAAGATTTATTAAAAACAACTTTGTTAGGTTTATTTTTTGGTACATTTGGTACAACTCTAGGAGGCATAATTGGATTAAAATTTAAAAATACATCAAATAAATTTTTAAGCTTTATACTATCTTTAGCAGCGGGACTTATGACAGCAGTATTAAGTTTTGATTTAATACCGGAAGCTTTAAAAATATCACCTATAATAAATGTAATAATAGGAATAATACTAGGAATAGCGTGCATGATAATATGTAATACATTAGTAGATAAAAAATTTAACGACACTAGCAAAATTTTTAGAAATACAACTAAATCAAGCCAAAAAGATTTACTAAGAACAGGAATAATTACAAGTATAGGACTCGCAATACATAACTTACCAGAAGGTTTAGCAATAGGTTCAGGATTCGGAGCATCTTTAAGTTTGGGTTATTCATTAGCAATAGCTATATGCATACATGATATACCAGAAGGAATTTCTATGGCAGTTCCAATGAAAAATGGTGGAATGAAAGGTAGTAAAGTTCTGTTTTATGTGATTTTATCTGGTGTCACAACAGGAATAGGAGCATTTATTGGAAAAATAATAGGTGGAATATCTGAAAATATAATAGCAATATGTCTATCATTTGCAGCTCGGAGCAATGCTTTATATAGTTTCAGGTGAATTAACACCAGAATCAAACAAACTATATGATGGAAAAATAGCAACCATTGGAAACATAATTGGCTTTGTATTAGGGTTACTTGCCGTAAATTTAAGCTAAATTAATTAAATACAAAAAAGATAATAACTTAGACAATACTTCCAATACATCAAGTATATAATAAGTGTTGGAAATATTCTTCCAACGCTTATTGACGCAAAGAGATAATTGCAGTATAATATATGTGAGGTGAAAATTATGATAGAAAGAGATGATTATTTAAAAAAACTATTAGATTTTAAAGACAAAGATTTAATAAAGATCGTGACAGGAATTAGGAGATGTGGCAAGTCTACTTTATTTGATATATATATTAAATATCTTAAAGAACATAGTATTCAAGATAAACAAATAATAAAAATAAATCTTGAAAGTCAGGATTATAATTTTGAAGATTATAAGGAATTATATAATTATATAAAAGAAAGAATAGATAATAGTAGAAAAAATTATGTGTTTATCGATGAAGTACAACGTATAGAAGGCTTCCAAAAGGCTATCGATAGTTTATATATAAATAAAAATATTGATTTATATATAACGGGTTCAAATGCTTATCTATTGTCAGGAGATTTGGCAACATTAATTTCAGGTAGATATGTTGAAATAAAAATGTTACCGTTATCTTTTAAAGAATATATGTCTGCATTTGAGGTAAATGTAGATAAACAAGAAAAGTTATTGAACTATTTAAAATATGGTTCATTACCACTAACAGTAGAGCTTTTTAAAACAGATCCAGACTTAATAGAAACGTATATAGATGGGGTGTTCTCAACTGTTATATACAAAGATGTAATGCAGAGAAATAATATAAACAATAAAATGTTATTGGAAAGTATAATAAAATATATTTTTAATAATATAGGTAGTCAAATAAGTACTAAAAAAATAAGTGATACATTAACTAGTATGAATAGAGCTACAAGTAACCATACAGTAGAGAATTACATTACTGCACTAATAGATGCATTTTTAATATATAAAGTTGATAGATTTGATATAAAAGGTAAAAATGTTCTTTCTAGTGGATATAAATATTACGTAGTAGATATGGGATTTAGAACGCATATGCTTGGAAAAAAAGCAGGTCAAGATATGGGGCACATTTTAGAAAATATAGTATATTTAGAATTACTTAGAAGAGGCTACAGGGTATATACAGGAAAGATAGATAATTTAGAGATAGATTTTGTTGCAGAAAATAAAAATGGACTAGAGTATTATCAGGTTTCATTAACAACTAGAGATGAAAAAACTTTGGAAAGAGAGTTAAAACCATTGCAAATGACAGACGATTTTTATCCTAGATATTTACTAACAATGGATAGAGACTTAGAAGCTGATTATAATGGAATAAGAAAAATTAATGTTATAGATTGGCTATTAGATACTAAAGACAAAATAGGTTTAAATATAGAAAATTATAAGGGATGATATAATTATGAAAAAAATGAAAACACTTTTTAAAAGACAATTTGAAAACCATAAAATAGCAAAGTGTTTGAATGAAGTAGAGCCAGAGTGTAAATGGGTATTAGATGGAGAAGGATATGCAACAGAAAAATTAGATGGGACATGTTGTCTAATAAAGAAAGGGAAAATTTATAGAAGATATGATTATAAAAAAGGAAGAACTCTTCCAAAAGGTGCAATCCCTTGCCAAGAACAACCAGACCCAATAACAGGACATTTTCCACATTGGCTTTTATGTACTGAAGACGACCCTAATGCTAAATATTACTTAGAAGCATTTGAAAGGCAAAAAGATGATAATTTAGAAGAAGGAACATATGAATTAATTGGAAGACACATAAATTGCAATCCATATAATTTAGATACAGATATTCTAGAGAAACATGGAAAAAGAATATTAGAAAACGTACCAAGAGATTATGAGGGAATAAAAGAATATTTGAAGGAACACTATATAGAAGGAATTGTATTTTACCGTGGTAATGGAGAAATGTGTAAAATAAAAAGAAGTGATTTTGGTTTTGAGTGGAATTAGCATTTACTTTTGCCAATCTATAATGTATAATCAATACAAATTAAAATAAAAGGAAGATATATTATGAGTAAAAAAGTAATGTTTATATGTACAGGAAACACATGTAGAAGTGCAATGGCAGAAGGTTTATTTAAAAAAATGCTACAAGACAGAAACAGAACAGATGTAGAAGTATATTCATCAGGCTTGCATGCATCAACAGGGGAATATTCTACAGATGAAGCAATAATAGTAATGAAAGAAGATTATGATGTTAATTTATTACAACATAAATCTGTAAATATAAAAGACTCTAATATAAAAGATATGGATTTAATACTATGTGCAACACATGCACAACTAACAACAGTTGAATATTGGTATCCAGAGTTAGACCACAAAATATTTACAATAAAAGAATATGCATATGGTCCAGATATACAAGATAAAGACATTGAAGATCCATGGGGGTATCCAATAGAAGTTTATAGAAAGTGCGCAAAAGAAATATATGATGCACTAGAAAAAATAATAGAAAAGATATAATTACTTCACCCATTTGTTACGGTACTTTTTTGCAAAATATTAATTTAATAATAAAAAAGACCGTCTGAAATGGGTGAAAATAAAACAAATGTTCTTAAAAGTGGTTGACTTTTAGGGACATTTTTTATATAATGCGAAAAGGGGAAAATAAAAGATTTGGAGTTGAAACAAAGTGGAAAAAGAAGAAATTATACAAGGATTAAATAATAGACAAAAAGAAGCAGTACTAGCTACTGAAGGACCTTGCTTAGTAATAGCAGGTGCTGGAAGCGGAAAGACTAAAGTATTAACACATAAAATAGCATATCTTATTGCAAATGGTGTTAAACCCTGGAATATACTTGCAATAACATTTACAAAGAAAGCTGCAAATGAGATGAAAGAAAGAATAGAAAAGTTAATAGGTGATGATGCAAAGGATGTATGGATGGGTACATTCCATTCTATTTGTGTACGTATATTAAGAAGATATATAGATAGAATAGGTTATAAATCGGATTTCGTAATATTTGATACATCAGACCAAAGAACACTTGTAAAAGAGTGTTTAAAAGCATTAAAAGTAGATGATAAAATGTTTACAGATAGAGCAGTACTTTCAGAAATAAGTAATGGAAAAAATGAAATGCTAGAGCCTAAAGCTTATTCTGTAAAATATGCAGGAGATTTTAGAAAAGAAAAAATTGCAGAAATTTATGAATTATATCAAAGTAAATTAAGAGAAAATAATGCAATAGATTTTGATGATATAATTAATTTTACAATTAAAATATTAACAGAAAATCCAGATGTTTTAGAATACTATACAGAAAAATTTAAATATGTTTTAGTAGATGAGTATCAAGATACAAACAAAGCACAATTTACTCTTGTATCATTATTTGCATCAAGATATGGAAATATTACAGCAGTTGGAGATAATGACCAAGGTATATATAGCTTTAGAGGAGCAGATATTACCAATATATTGAATTTTGAAAGAGACTTTCCAGGCACTAAAATAATTAAATTAGAGCAAAATTATAGATGTACAGGTAATATATTAAAAACTGCAAATGCTGTTATAAAGCATAATGAAAATAAATATGACAAAAAATTATGGACTGAAAATGAAGAGGGGCATATTCCTTGCATATATTGTGGAGAAGATGAATATGATGAAGCAAGGTATATTGTAGAACAGATAAATCACTTAAAAACAGAAGAATATTACAAATACTCAGACTTTACAGTATTATATAGAATGAATGCACAATCAAGAGCAATAGAAGATATTCTTATGAGGGAGCAAGTTCCATACAAAGTAATTGGTGGTTTGAAGTTCTATGAGAGAAAGGAAATTAAAGATATAATCGCGTATTTAAGATTAATTCACAACACAGCAGATAATTTATCTTTAAGAAGAATTATAAATGAACCAAAACGTGGAATTGGTAAAACTAGCTTAGATAAAATACAAGAAATATCTGATAAAACCGGTGTATCAATGTATGAAATTATAAAAAATGCACAAGAATATGAATTAAATAGAGTATATTTAAGTTCAAGAGATTTTATTAATCAGATAGAAGAATTAAGAAATAAAAAAGATGAATTAAAAATATCAGATTTAATAAAAGAAACCTTAAAAAGCACTGGTTACACAAAAGCATTAGAGCTAGAAAATAGTGTGGAAGCGGAAACTAGAATTGAAAACTTAGAGGAATTTTTAACAGTTGCAATAGAGTTTGAGGAGCAATCTGCAGATAATACTTTAGCAGAGTTCTTAGAGAACATTACACTTTCAAGTGATATAGATAATCTAGAAGACCAAGAAGATTCTGTAACATTAATGACGTTACATAGTGCAAAAGGACTAGAATTCCCAGTAGTCTTCTTAGTTGGAATGGAAGAAGGAATATTCCCAGGCTATAAATCAATAGGTGAACCAAAAGAGCTAGAGGAAGAAAGAAGATTATTCTATGTAGGAATTACAAGAGCAAAACAATATCTATATTTAACTTGTGCAAAACATAGAACAATATTTGGTTCAACAAGCTATAATCAAGTATCAAGATTTGTTAAAGAAATCCCAGAAGAACTATTAGAAGGCTATGCTGAAGTTGTAGAAAGAAATAACTCAAATGACGATGAGTTTAAGGATTTTGGATATAGATGGAGCTATGGAAAAGGTCAATCAGTTAAAACATATAAAATTGAAGAACAACAGCCGCAAGTTGCTGCAACATCAATTGAACAAAAGCCAAAATCTAATTTCCAATATAGAACTGCAGAAAGTTTCTTAAATACATTAAAGAATAAAAATGAAGAAGTAGATTTATCAAAATATCAGGTAGGTCAAAGAGTATATCACAAAAAATTTGGAGAAGGTGTTATTACAAAACTGGAAAGAGAAGATGACGACCTAAAAGTAGACTTACAATTTGATAAAGTTGGTCATAAAAGATTAATGGCAAAATTTGCAGGTCTTGAAATACTTTAAAAAAAATAGGGTGAAAATAATTTTCACCCATTAATTTATATAAAAATTTAGAAAGGAGAAAATGTAAGCTAATAAAAGCACATTTACAAAAAAATGAAAAAATTAATGATAGATATGGATGATGTAATATGTGGAGGAGGATTCCTAAAACTTGTAAATGATTTTTTAGGAACTAATTATAAAGAAGAAGATATTCATACATATTATATTCAAGATTTAATACCAAAAGAAAAGATGAGTGATTGGGCAAAATTCTTTGCACAAAAAAATATATATGATTATACTCAAGTCTTACCAAATGCATATAATGTTCTGGAAGAACTAAATAAAAAATATGAACTATATATAACAACAGCATACATATTTAGAGATGATAAAGAAAAATCATCTGAATTATTGAAAAATAAATTTGATTATTTAATTAAAAATTTTCCATTTATACAACCAGAACAATATATTTTTACAAGCAATAAAGAAATTGTAGAATGTCAAATAAAAATAGATGATAAACCATCAAACCTTGATGGAGATGCAGAATTAAAATTATTATTTACTGCATATCATAACAGAAATATTCCAGATGAAGAATTAAAGAAAAATAATTTGGTTAGAGTAAATAATTGGAATGAAATACAAAAAATATTATTATAACTTTCAAAAAATGTATAAAATTAATTAATTTGTAAATAATAAAGACTAGAAAAAACATAGAAAGGAAGTTATAAAAATGTCAAATTTAACACAAGTAGAGTTACAAAATTTACGTCATTTAATAGGAGCACATGAAACATCATATCAAAAACTAAACACTTATGCCTCACAAGCAGTTGATCCACAAATTAAACAAATATTTACTAAATCAGCTCAAGACGCTTTAAACACAAAACAAAAATTAATGTCATTTTTAAATATATAGGAGGTATAGTGATGGACGAAAAAACAATGGTTAATGATATATTAGATGGTGTAAAATCTAGTCTTACAACATACCAAGGAGTTATAACTGAGGCTGAAAATATGCAATTAAGACAAACAATACAACAAATAAGAAATAATGATGAAAGTTTTCAATATGAATTATTTAAAATAGCACAAGCAAAAGGATATTATAAACCAGCAGCTCAAGCAACTCCAACAGAGATACAAACAGTAAAAACAGAATTACAATAAAATTAAAAGAAACCTTATTTAGGTTTCTTTATTTATTTTAATAAATATTAAATTAAATAATTGATATAAAATAAATAATAAAAAATTAATAAATAAAAATAATAATAAAAAATATAATAATAAAATAATAAATAAAAAATAATAATAAAAAATTATAATATTAAAATTTAAATAATTAAAAATAAATTAATAATAAAATATAAAATAAAAAAATATAATAAATTCAAAAAATTATTAAACTAATAATTAATAAATATTTAATTAATAAAAATTAAATATTATTAATAAAAATTCTTAATAGAAATTAAATATTATTAATAAAAATTCTTAATAGAAATTGTGTTAAAGGTTTAAGAAAATCATTAAGAAGTAAAAAAACAAAAGAGATAAAAGTAGAATCTAAAAGAGAAAAATGATTTCCTAAAAATGGAAATAACTGAAAAATATATAATATACATAATAAGTAAACACACATAAACACAAAAATAATAATTTACATTATATATTAAGTGACTAATACAGAGCAAGAAAAAAGACAGATTTAAGAAATTAAAAGGTAGAGTATAAAAAATAGACCTAAAAACATACCTAAAAAAACATCTTTAAATATACGGTTATCTGGATAAAAAGTTTATTTTATAAGTAAATGTCAAAATATTATTTAGTAAACATAATCATAGTGCATTTTATCATATTTTAAAGAAAATTTGAAATCTATTTGGAATCAAAATTAAAAATATTTTATAAATTAATAATCGAAATAAAAGAAAATAAAAAGATGTAATTTTAATAAAAGTATTTTTTGGATAATAAAATGATTAAAAAAACAAGTTACATAATACTTAAATTAAACAAGAAAATCTATACTAAAAATTTAACATTTTTTTATATCATAATATAAGAAAATTTATAAATTAATATTTAGTTAATTATATATTTAGTACTAAATAAAGGATAAAAATAAAACAAAAAATAAAATCAAAAATAAAATTAGAAAATAATAATTAAAAATAATAAATAAAATAAATTAAAAAATAATTAATAAATAAATTATAAAAATAAATAATTAATTTATTAAAATTCAATTAATAAAAATTAATTGTTTTAATTAATAAAAATAATAAAAAATAATAATAAATATTAAAAAAAGACTTGTTTATTTTAAAAAAATAATATAGAATAATTAGGACAAAAAAAGTAAAGGAGTTGTTTATTATTAACGTATTAAAAAAATCAGTAACACATATAAGAAAATCTGTAAAATTTACTTTATTAATTTTAATAGGAGCAGTAATGATATTTGCATTAGTTGCCTATTTTTTTAAGCCCACATATAGTGTAACATTAAATGGTGAGTTTATAGGATACACAAAAAATAAAAGTCAATTACAAACTAGAATAAATGAAGCAATTAAACAAGGTGATGGTGCCAATGTAGCATTTAAACAAGTTGATATTATGCCAGAATATCAATTATGCCTATTAAAAAGAGATGTAGAAACAGATGATGATGCAATATATAATAAAGTAATGCAAAATAGTACAACTTATTATAGATATTATGCAATATTGGAAGATGGAGAAACAAAATATTATCTTGCTACTTTTGATGAAGCAGAAGATGTACTAAATCAATTAAAAGAGAAGGAAAGTACAAATAGTGATAAGATAACTATAGAAGAAATTTATAATACAGAGATGAAAGAATTTGCACAAGTTGATACATGTGTGAATGAATTGTATAAAGCAAAACCAGTAGTTAAAGTTGCAAAGTCTTCAAGTGGAAGTGGTATACCACCTTCATCTATGAATACATCGAGTAAAAAAGTAAATTTAGGAATTAGTTTAATAAGACCAACAACTGGAGTAATAACATCAAGATTTGGACCTCGTAGTAGAAATAACCATAAAGGAATAGATATAGGTACAGCAAAAGGAACTCCAATTTATGCAGCTGCAGCAGGTACAGTTACAGTATCATCATATGGATATAATGGAGGATATGGAAATTACATAATTATAAACCATGGTAATGGAGTTCAAACAGTATATGCACATTGTAGCTCACTAGTGGCAACTGTTGGACAACAAGTATCACAGGGACAATTAATTGCAAGAGTAGGCTCAACTGGTGATTCAACAGGAAATCACTTACATTTAGAAATAAGAGTGAATGGAGTTGCTCAAAATCCACAAAATTATTTATATTAATAAAAAAGACTGATTTATAATCAAAATATAAATCGGTCTTTTAATTTTTAAACACTATTTATAAACTGTTTATTATGCTATTTATATAAAATATTTTTGGCATATTTTTATTGCATTTTTATCCATTAAAAGTTTCCCAGACTCTCTCATCTTTGCAACAAAGACATTTGAGTACTTAACATATGTAGCAAATTCTGTAATAGATGAATATATAATTTTCAAATAAGGATTATCTATATTCACTCTATCAAAAACTAAGTAATAATTGTTATTATATAAATAAAGTAAATTATTTTTAGAAACATTTTTAAAATCCACAGAAATATTATTATTTAAAGATCTTATAAAGCTACATAAATCTTCAAAATCATTAAATTTATAAATTAAAGATTGTGAAGATATTTTAGGAGTCTTCCTAGAAACTCTTAGTTTCCTTTTTGATGTATCATTTGGTGCTAAAGACCTTGTAATTGTCAAAATAAATGTACCATTTTCTAATGCTAAAGTTTCAACTTTTAATTGATAATTATCAGTAGAGAACCCATAATCTCTTTCAGCTTTGTCAAGAACACTCAAGAACAAAGAACGAGTCTCATAAGAATCAGACATAAAAGAATGATAATCAATATCATTTGCCTCTAAGTCTGCATTACTTAGAGTTATTTTTATTTTATCATTATTAACCTTTTCGAACTTCATTACTACCTCCTTATGCCATTACCTATATTATACTATTAAAATATAAGTTTTTAAATGGACAAAAAATGGAAAAAGCTATATATAATATTATATTTAATAGTTATCAAAAATGTAATACTAAATATAACATAAAATTTAGAAAAAATAAAGAAAATTTTGACGAAAATATAAAAAATTATTAAATACACATTATAGTCTTGAAAAAAACACTAATTCAATATATAATACGTTTATATGTAAGATATGGAAATTAAAATTTCCGTAAGGCAAAAATAAAAGAAAAAAGAAAAAATAAACGGAGGAAAAAATGAAGGGAAAAGGTACTTGGGTTTGTATAATATTTATTTTAGCAGGATTGGTAATTGGAGGTCTAATAGGAGAGCTTACATCAGGAGTTAATTTTTTATGGTGGTTATCATATGGACAAGAGTTTGGACTATCAGAACCATTAAAACTTGATTTAGGTGTAATAACATTACAATTTGCGATAATGTTTAAAATAAATATTGCAAGCATACTAGGTGTAATAATTTCATTGTTTATATACAGAAAAGCTTTATAGTAAATAAAATAAGGGTAGAAAGGAAATAAAAATGACAATAAAAAAACTACCCGAATCAGAAAGACCATATGAAAAGATGCAAATGTATGGAAGTGAAAGTTTATCAAATTCAGAATTACTTGCAATAATAATTAAAACAGGAACAAACGAAAAAACGTCTGTAGAATTAGCACAAGAAGTACTAAAACTTGGCAAAAACGAAGAATACAATCTACAGTTTTTACAAGATATATCAATTGAAGAGTTTATGCAAATAAAAGGTATTGGAAGAGTAAAAGCAATACAACTAAAAGCTGTTTGTGAACTTACCAAAAGAATTTCTAGACCTATAGAAAATATAAACGTTAGAATTATAACATCTATAGATGTAGTAAGACTACTAATGAATGAATTAAAATTCGAAAGAAGAGAAAAATTAAAAGTATTAATACTAAATAGGAGAAATATATTGCTAAAGATAATTGATGTTTCTTATGGAGCAACAGATTTTGCAATGGTTGATCCAAAAGATATTTTTACAGAACCAATAAAAATGGGAGCACCAAGGATAATCTTGGTACACAATCATCCAAGCGGAGATCCGAGACCAAGTGAGCAAGACAAAAATCTTACAAAAACAGTATATAAAGCAGGAGAAATGCTAGGAATACAATTAGTTGACCATATTATAATTGCAAATGAACGATATGAAAGCGTTTTTCGAAATAGGAAGGATTGGATAAAAAAATGAGTTTTTTTTCATTAGGATCAAAAGATATTGGGATGGACTTAGGAACATCTAATATTTTAATTACAATTAAAGATAAGGGAATAGTTCTAAATGAACCATCAGTTGTAGCTATAGACAGAAGAACAGGAAGAATTGTTGCAACAGGACATGAAGCAAAAGAAATGCTTGGAAGAACTCCTGAGCAAATAAAAGCTGTAAGACCAATGAAAGAAGGAGTTATAGCGGACTTTACTGCAACACAATTAATGATAAAAAATATAATTACAAAAATTTGTAGAAGATATAATGTAGGAAGACCAAGAGTAGTTGTAGGAGTTCCATCAGGAATAACCGAAGTGGAAGAAAGAGCTGTGCAAGAAGCTGTTTCACAAGCAGGAGCAAGAGAGGTATATTTAATAGAAGAACCAATGGCAGCAGCAATTGGTGCAGGCTTAGATGTTGCAGAACCAAATGGAAATATGGTTTTAGACATTGGAGGAGGAACAACAGAGGTTGCTGTTATATCTTTAGGTGGAATTGTTATAAGTGATTCAATAAAAATTGCAGGAGAT
Organism: uncultured Clostridia bacterium; assembly: GCA_944388675.1. Classification (GTDB taxonomy): domain Bacteria; phylum Bacillota; class Clostridia; order TANB77; family CAG-508; genus CAG-245. The sequence goes on along the minus strand of CALXJR010000002.1, from coordinate 26,780 downwards.
GTATTTGATGATGATATAATAAACTATGTAAAAGACAATTTAAATCTTGCAATAGGTAGTACCACAGCAGAACAAGTTAAGATAGAACTTGGTTGCGCAATGCCATTAGTTACAAAAAAATCTATGGAAGTTAGAGGAAGAGACTTAAGCTCAGGGCTTCCAGAAAATAGAGTTATAACATCAGATGATGTTTTAGAAGCAATGACACCTTCTATAGAAAAAATAATAGATTTAGTAAGAGCTACACTTGAAAAAACTCCACCTGAACTTGCATCAGACATAGTAGAAAGAGGAATTACTTTAACTGGTGGAGGAGCATTAATTAAAAACATAGATATGTTAATCTCACAAAAAACAGAAATACCAGTATATATTGCAGACAAGCCACTAGATTGTGTAGCAAACGGCACAGGAAAAACAATAGAAGATATGGACAAGTTAAGAACTGCTTTAATAAATGCAAGAAAAAATAAACAATAAACTATTAACTAAAAATAGACAAACATAAGGAGATAAGGGATGAAAAATTTCATCCATCTAGTTTATGTAAGTTTAGGCTTACACATAATTAGTAAAAGGAGGAAAGATGTTAGTTTAAAAGCTATCATCTACTAGGAAATGTATAGAAATAAAAAAACTGGAATCATAGGAATAATAGTCACAGTTATTATTTTAATAACAATAGTAGTAGTTTCAAATATAGAAATAGAAAACTTTTCGCAAATTGGTGGTGCGTTAAGTTCTTTAGTAATGCCTGTACAAAATGGAATAACATATTTAAAAAATAAAATAACAGGAAATAATACATTTTTCTCAGATATATCAACATTAAAGGAAGAAAACGAAAGTTTAAAGGATGAAAATAGTAAATTAGAACAATCTTTAAGAGAACTAGAAATTATAAAGGCTGAAAATGAAACATTAAAAGAATATGTAAATTTAAAAGATAAATACACAGAATACACTACTGTCCCAGGCTATGTAATAAATAGAGATACAAGCAATTATAGCAATATTATAGTTATTAATATTGGTTCAGATGATGGAATTTCTGAAGGAATGGCAGTAATAGCTGATGAAGGTTTAGTAGGACACGTTATATCAGTAACTGGAACTACTGCAAAAGTACAAACTTTATTAGATACCTCAAGTGCGGTAAGTAGCCTTGTTGGAACAACAAGAGATGCTGTAATAGTAAAAGGTAATCTAGATGATAACGATATGCTAAGAGCTACATATATACCAACAGATGCAACAATATTAGAGGGAGATAAAATAGAAACCTCAGGACTAGGAGGTATATATCCAAAAGGAATAACAATAGGAACTGTAAAAAGCATAGTAGATACAAAAAATTTAACAAACAGATATGCAGTAATAGAGCCAGCAGTTGATATTAATAAAGTAGAAACTGTTTTGGTAATAACAAATTAGAAAGTGAAGAAGAAAAAATATGAAGAAAGCTATATCAATATTTTGTTTAATATTAACCTTTTTTATAATATATTTCTTACAATCTAATTTCTTTACATGGTTTACAATAGCAGGAATAATGCCTAATTTATATGTAATATTAGTATTATTTATTGGCTTATTTGTAAAAAGAAAATTAGGTTTAGTTCTAGGTTTAATATTTGGATTATATTTAGACATAGTATTAGGAAGAGTAGTAGGAATATCTGCATTAGGACTTGGAATAATAGGGTTACTTGGAGAAATATTAAGTAAAAACTTTTCAAAAGATAGTAGATTTATAGTTACTTTAATGGTAATAGTTTCAACAGCAATTTACGAGATTTTAGTATATGTATTAAGTATGTTAAGATTAAGTGCAGATATTGAAATTATTCCATTTTTAAAAATATTAATAATAGAAATATTATTTAATACTTTAATTACAATAATAATATATCCATTAATAAAAAAGGCAGGATACTATTTAGAAAATTTATTTGATGATAAATTTATGCTTACAAGATATTTTTAATAAATTAAGGAGAAGAGAAGTATATTGGGTAAAATTAGAGAAAAAAATGATAGAATTAGATATAACATAATAACAATTATAGTATACATAATTGGAATAATATTACTTGGACAATTATTTAATCTTCAAATTGTACATGGTGAAGAGTATAGGGAAACTTCAAATACAAGGCTTACAAGAGAAAGTGTACTAGAAGCAGATAGAGGAAATATTAGAGACAGTTCAGGAACATTAATTGCTGGTGTAGAATCTCAATATGCATTAGTATTATACAAAACAAAAGCAACAGATGAAGCATTAAATGATACAATATTAAGAATAATAAATCTATTATCCACAAATGGTGATAGTTATGTGGATGAGTTCCTTATAAATATTAATCCATACAGTTTTAAATTGCAGGAAGAAAGCAGTCAGAAAGCATGGAAAAAAGCAAACAACATAGATGAAAATGCAACAGCAGAAGAAGCTTTTAACTATTTCAAAAATAAATATAATATAACTACAGATAATGTAGAGGATGCAAGAAAAATAATGGCAATAAGATATGAAATCTCATATAATGGTTACAGCAGTACAAAATCTATAGAAATATCAAGTAATATAAGTAGAGCTACTCTTTTACAAATAAAAGAAAGAAATGCAGAATTCCCAGGAGTAGAAATAATTGAAAAATCTGTAAGAACATATCCTTTAGGTACAACTGCTTCACATATAATAGGAAGAATTGGTCAAATAGAAGAGAGCGAATTAGAAGGTAATGAAGATATATACGACCAAAATGATATAATAGGAAAAGCTGGAATTGAGTATGTTTTTGAAAAATATCTAAAAGGCACAGATGGTGTAAAACAAATAGACATGGATGTTGATGGAGCAATAACAGACGAATATGTTTCAAAAGAGGCAATATCTGGTGCAGATGTTATTCTTACAATAGATTCAAAATTACAAGCAGTAACAGAAGAAGCATTAAAAAATAATATTGCAAAACTTGCAAGCAATGCTTCAAGTGGAGAAACACCAGCAGATGCCGGAGCAGCTGTTGTTTTAAATGTAAAAACAGGTGAAGTTTTAGCAATGGCAAGTTATCCAGATTATGACCCTTCTGCATTTATAAATGGAATAGATACTAATACTTGGAATTATTATATTAATAATGATACAAAACCATTGGAAAACAAAGCAATATCTGCAATGTATTCACCAGGCTCTACATTTAAAATGGCAACAGCTCTTGCAGGCTTAGAAACTGGAGCGATTACTACAACAGAAAGAATTAATGATACAGGAATTTACAGAAAATATAATAGTAGTTGGAGATGTTGGAAAAGTGGAGGACATGGAAGGTTAAATGTGTCACAGGCTATACAACATTCTTGTAACTATTTCTTCTATGAAGTAGGAGATAGAGTTGGAATAGATAACCTTGCAAAATATGCATCTTATCTAGGATTAGGACGTAAAACTGGAATAGAACTTGTAGGAGAGATACCAGGAGTCTTAGCTAGCACAAAAATTGCAGAGCAAGAAAATAGAACATGGAATCCAGGAGAAACAATATCTGCAGCAATTGGACAAAGTTATAATACTTTTACACCAATACAAATGGCAAAATATGTTGCAACACTTGCAAATGGAGGAAAACATCTTGACATTACAATTGTTAAATCAATAGTAAATGCAGATGGAAGTGAAGTTCCAAGAGATGAATATGAATCATATGTTAACGAAAGATTAGGTTTAACAGAAGACACAACAGAAGACTTACAAATAAACCAAGAAAACTTAGACGCTATACTAGAAGGAATGAGGGGAGTTACAAGCGAATCTGGAGGAACAGCATATTCAACATTTAGAAACTTTAATATAGAAGTAGGAGGAAAAACAGGTTCTGCGCAAACAGGTGTTGAAGGAAAAACAAATGCATGGTTCGTTGGATTTGCACCATTTGATGACCCAGAGATAGCAATTGTTGTATTTGTAAGAAATGGTCAACATGGAGGAGACACAGCTGAAGTTGCAAGAGACATTATTGCACAATACTTTGGAATGAATATAAATGAAGTAACAGAAGATGTAACAGCATTACCAACAATACAAATTATTAATTAAAAAGGATGTAGAATTATGAAAAATTGTGTTAGCATAAATTTAAAGAAAGATAATATAGTTATAAAAATAGCTGACTCAGCAGAACAAGAAGAAATATTATATGCTTTAAGAAAGAAAATTCCAGACTTAAAAAAATTATATAAAGATGAAACAACACCAATTGTAATAACAGGAAAAGTATTAAAAAATAGAGAAATAGACGAAATACAGGACCTTATAAAAAGATATTTAGATGTAGAAATAAAATTTGATAGTCCTAGAAGCTTAGGATTACATGGTATAGTAAAATCATATAGCAAGGAAATAGCAACATCAGAAACAAAATTCCATAAAGGTTCATTAAGATCTGGTCAAAAAATAGAATTTGAAGGAAGTTTGGTTGTCCTAGGAGATGTAAACGATGGAGCAGAAGTTATAGCTGGAGAAAATATAGTAATTCTAGGAATACTAAGAGGGTTAGCACATGCTGGAGCTAAAGGAAATAGAGATGCAATAATTGCTGCCTCATCTATAGAAGCACCACAATTAAGAATTTCAAACATTGTAAAAGAAAGAGAAAAAGAAGAAATAATGGAAGAAACAAGGAAAACATATGCTTACATAAATGAAAAAGGAAAAATGATTTTAGAATAATGGGTGCTTTGGGGGACGTTTTCAAAAAACATCCAATAGATGTTTTTGGGGACAGATTAATAAAAAGTTGATAGCTAAAAATTTCGCCAATTAGGAGTGTTCCTAATTGGCAAAATTTTTATGAAAGCAACAATAGAATAAGTACAAAGAATAAATAATAATCTGTTACTTTTTCATTATATAAGAAAAAAATTAAACATATAATAAGAATATCATCAAAATATAAATTTATACCAAATAAATTAATAATAGGGGCATCATCAGAATTTAGATTTCTTTTATCATTAGTTTGATTTGCATTTGAAGTTGTACTAGCAATTTTTTGTAAATTTGGTCTAGTATTATTAATATTTACTTTTCTTTCACGAGTAAAATTAGGTGGTGGTGGGGAAGGACTTCTTACACCATTATTCATAAAGTTTATATAATTTGGAAAGCCAAAAAAGGGATAATTTGCCATCATTTTACAGCATCACCACCAGAATTATTCATCATTTCAAAGACCTTTTCTATACCGAGAAGCTGAATATATTCATCAACTTTAGCTTGCCTACTTGGTTTCAAATATGGTTTTAATGCGCGTAATAAATTAGCTCCAGAACTATTTTGAGAACTCTTTAAAGAATTCATTAATTTTTGCATCTTTATCATTGTATCAACATCTAAATTAAAAGAAGGTGAATTATTTGAATCTGATGATTTTTCATCATTGGTTTTAGTAGAATTATTCTCCTTAGAAAGAGAATTTAGCATTTCTTTTATATCATCTGGAATTTCTTTTCCATCCATCATAGATGCAAAGTTTTTTAACATATCAGACATATCAGCCATTTAATTCACCACCTAAAATAAAAGTTAATCTTGTTTATTGTTGTTCATTTGTTTAAAAAATGCATTAGGGTCTTTAGAATTTAAAATCTTAGTAGCTTTAGCCATATTTTCTTCAAGCTCTTTTTTATCCATTTGTGATAACATTTTCATTAAATCATTAAAATTAATATTACTCATATAAATTTTCCTTTTAATAAATTTAGATTTTTACTTAAGGATTAATCTATAAACCTAAAATTATACTCATTAAAATATATTCTAGAAAAATATTTATTATACAAAAAATATATAATACTAAAGTTAGTATTATATATTATTCAAAAATTATAAAAATGTTACAAACTTTTTTATAAAATTATAATCTATTTTTATAATCTAAATATAATTTTAATGCAGTTTCAGGAGTTTGACTTCCTGTAAAAGATTTAATTGGTGCAAATTCTTCTTCTGGTTTAACCTGTAATAATAAAATTTTATCAAAAAATTTAAAAGAGTCAAATATAAACTTTTCAAATTTAAAAGAATTTGGTTTTGTAGAAACGACTTTTACTCCTTCTTCATTAATAAAATCATTTCTTTTAAAAGCCCTGTGATATGGTAAATGGACTGATATAAGTTTTTCAAAGGCATTTGTAGAAAACAAGTGAGCAAGCATATTTTTTTGATTATATAAATATTTACCATTAATATCCTTAGCATAAATATCTGATAAAAATTTAGGGTCTATGATAGAAGGTTTATGATCAATATTTGCAAATACCCATTCATTTGTAGTTAAATCCTTTTTTGCTAAACTTTTACTTGCAATATTATATTTCCTATCTGCTGTTAATCCTAAAAATAAAGGGTCTGTAGGGTTAAGTAATATGTTATCTATTCCACCAATAAAAATATAATCTATTTTATTTTTCTTTAATTGATTCAAAAAGCCTGCATCTGCAAAAGCTCTAAAAACATCACCATTACCATTGGAGCCTTCTTTAATTTGGTAAGGTTTATCTAAAATTATTTTTCCATTAATATCTATAATTGGCAAAGTAGACTGAATAAAAAACTTAATTTTATTTTTAGAATATCCAAAAAAGTTTTTATTTTCAAAATAAATTTTTGTCTCTGTGTCATTAGATGGACTAGTCATTATGTACCAATAAAGTTCTACACCAAATTTATCTCTTACATTTTTTAAATAATCACAAACAAATTCAAACAAAGATTTCTTAGGAGGAACATCAATTTCATAAGTCCCTTTAGGTCCTTTATATCCAAGTCTAGTACCTTGACCACCTGCAAGTGTAATAATAGCTAATTTGTTTTGTTTAATAATATTGTTACCTATATCAGTATAATAATTTAATTCATCTTTAGTTAAGCTAGATTTATCAATATAAGGAATAGGTGAAATTCTACTAGAATCAATATAATCATCTATCATAGAATGTTCATAAAGTGAAATAATTTTATCAAAATCAATATGTTTTATTTGGTATGTTAAAGAATGTTTCTCACTTGGCTCTAATTCTTTATAAAAGCGAATTAAATGCTCTTGCTTATATTTAATTAAATTCTGCTTCAGATTATCTTCCATAAATACACCTCATTTGTTTAAGAACATGCAGTTTTTAAACTGCAAATCAAATTTTCCTTGCCAGGCATATCAGATTTATTTAAATAGTCTATTTCTTTTTGAATGTCATATGGTAGCCTAACAAGAGTTACAGAAAATGAAGATAGATTTTTAGATCCATATTCACCTTCTAATATAATATATGAAGAAAGAGTAGAAAACTTACTTGTACTATCAGCATTTTTAGTATTTTCCATTTCTACTGGCATTCCAACACTCCCAGTATTAAATACAAGTTTATTTTTAAATCTAAAAATGTTTGGAGTGTGAATATGACCATAACCTACTACATCTGGTATTGGAGAATCCTTTGTCTTTCCAATAAACTCCGTATTTTCAAATAAATCCATAGGATCTTTAATTTCTATATCAGCATGTGAATTTTCTGCATTTGAAAACATTGGATTAAATATATGAAAAAGACTCTGTGGAGAAGCATGAAATAGTCTGATTAATCTTCCACTCATATAAAAATCAAAACTTATAGGAAGATTATATATATAATTTGCTCTTTCTTCGCCAATTTTTCTTCTAGACCAAAATCTTTGAGCATCAGGTGAAGGCTTGCAAATAATATCATCACAATTTCCTTTTAACATAACTTCACACTTTTCTCTAAGCTTGTCTATAACGAGGTCTGGATTAGGACATTTAGTAACACTATCTCCAAGACAAAAAATCCTAGATATATTTCTTTTGGTAATATCTTCTAGAACTGTATCAAGTGCTACAATATTAGCATGTACATCCGAAATTATTGCAATACGCTCCATGATTCCTAGTAGATGTTAGATAAAACTAACATCATTTCTCCTTCCTTAATTTTTTGTTAGATTCAAAATCTTACAGAAATGGATTGCTAAAAAGTAATTTTCAACATTTTAATCTAATAACTTTAAATATTATACTCTACAAAAGTTTAATTATCAATACTTTGAAAAAATAGTAATAAGTATAAAAATTTATAAATTTACAAATTAATGCAAAATGTAATAAAATGATATATTTTATCCAAGAAAAAAACAAAAAAATAAAAGAAAAATGTAAAAATAAGAAGTACGAAAAAGCTTGATAAATGGCCATTTACGTGCTATTATTATTCTAGTTTTATAAAACAATTTACTTACAAACTTGTACAAGCTTATTTATTCAGATGAATTAATATCGATATTAAAAATTTTAAAGAGTCTCTATTCTTTTAAATTGATTATTTTGCATCTAGAAATTCTAAAGAAAATTTAGTTTGAAGTTTACGAAAGATTTATAAAGTATACATAAGAACGTTTTTCAACTATTCCCCCATAGTGAAATAAAAAAATTAATGTTAACTCTTATACCAGTTTTAGGAGGTGATAATGTTTTTTTGAATTGATGAGTACAAATATAAATAAAATATAAATCCCCTATTTTATTTTACTTAAAAAGCAAACTATACCTAGTATTAAGGCAGTACTTTATGGGTACTGCCTTACATAAAAAATCCTTATATTATATTATATTTAAAATAATGCAACAAAATATTTTAAGAAAAAATTTGGTGAGATTAAGAATTCCAAAACTACGAGAACTAAAAAGTTCTCGTAGTAAATTTATATTTTAAAAAGGTATTCATATGACTAAAAGTTACATTGATTTTAAATAGGTATTGATAATTATATGTATAATATGCAATATTAAATACTATAATAGCTAAACAAAATACTAAAGCAAATAACAATACTTGAAAATCAAATAAAAAAATGTTACAATGTATTTAAAATTAACAATTTAGTATGTAATTTAAAACACTAATAATGATTATATAAATACAAAAATGGGGGTATTATGAAAAACTATAAGGAATTATTAAAGTTAAAAGTGTTCAATATGCAAGATGTAAATAATATAACACATAATGAAAACTCATCAAAAAGTTTAATACAAAGAATGTTGAAAGAAGAATATATAAAAAGAATAAAATATAATTTATATGCTGTATGTGATTTGGAGTATGGACTTGTTATACCAGATCAATATATGATTGGCTCTAAAATACAAAACGATTCTTTTGTATCATATCATTCTGCATTTGACTATTATGGAGTGAAAAATCAAGTATTTTATGTAGTTTATATTTCAAGTCGAAAGAAATTTGAAAATTTTGAGTTTGATGGATATTCATATGAATTTATAAAAAATAAATATGATTTTGGAATAGTACAAGAAGGAAAAGTCCGTATAACTGATAAAGAAAGAACTGTATTAGATAATATAAATAGAACAGATTTGGCAGGAGGAAATGAAGAATTAATAATGTGTTTAGAACTTATTGGTAGTTTAGACAATAAAAAAATAAAAGAATATTTAAAGTATTACAATTCAAAAAAATTGTATGCTAAAGCAGGTTTTGTACTTGAATTATTTAAGGATAAGTTAGGAATAGAAGAAGAGACGATACAAGAATGTCATGAAAATTTGTGTAATACTCATTATTATTTTGATGATGAAACAAAAAGAATAAAAAATAAATTTATATCTAACTGGAATTTAATTGTTCCAGAGATTTATTTAATGAGAGGAAGGACTTTGTTTTGGTAGAAAATTATAAGGAATATATAATAAAATTAGCAAAAGAAACGGGTTTTATAAGGTCAACTTTGGAAAAAGTATATAGATTATTAAATGTTCTAGAATGGATCAATAGCAGACCAGACTTAAAAGATTTATTAGCACTGAAAGGTGGAACAGCTATAAATACAGCAGTATTTAATTTTCCAAGACTATCGGTTGATATTGATTTAGATTTTACACAAAATATAAAAAAGGAACAAATGCTAAAAGAACGAGAAAAAATACATAATGTACTAGTTAGGTATTTAATTGCGAATAATTACAGAATTAATTTGGAAAAATCCAAAAATGTCCATGCGTTAGATTCTATTATTGCAGAATATATTGATATAAAAGGTAATATAGACAATATAAAAATTGAAATAAACTTTATGGATAGAGTACATATTCTTAAAACGAAAAAAATGAAAGTAAATACAGATGTATTTATTAATAATCAATTCATAATCCATTGTTTAAATCCGATAGAAATATATGCAACTAAAATATGTGCTTTATTAGATAGAACAACTGCAAGAGATTTGTTTGACGTATATACACTAAGTAAATATGATTTATTTGATAAAGAAGAAAAACAATTATTAAAGCAATGTTTTATGTTAGAATACATAGCTATTTGTGGATATAAACTTGAACAAATGAAGATTGAAAATATCGAAAAAATAAAAAGACAAGACATAGTAACAAAGCTTTTACCAACATTAAGAGATATGAATCCTAGAAAAATTAATCTTGATGAAATGAAAAAAGATGTAGGAAAATATTTAAAGGATATATTGGTAATAGACAGCAATGTAAATGAATTTTATAATAAGTTTCAAAATGGAATTTTTGAACCAGAAATAATATTTAATGATAAAGAAATAATAGAAAGGGTAAAAGTACATCCAATGATACTATGGAAGTTAAATAACAAATAAAAAATATATTCATTTGAAATTTAAAGTAATTGTTACAAAACCTACAAATTAGATGAATAAACGAGTGTATGGCTTAATGTAATGTTGAATATCAGTAAACATAAAAAAACAAGGTTTACAATAATAAAAATAAATACATGCTAATAAAACAATTAGCGTGTATTTTTTTGCATTTTTATGCCTAAAAACCAATTAAAAAAAGTATAAACAGAAATTACCAAAAACTACAAAGTAGCATTACTATTTAGTTTACAAGCTTACTAAAAATTACCAACCCATTTTATATTTACTCTAAAAATCAATGTAAGTATAATAGAAATAAACGGTATACATAAATAAATAAAAACTATAAACACTAGTATTCCCTAGTAAAGTAGCAAAAAAGATCTAAAAAAGTAACAAAAATGTAATAAAAATTTAAAAAAAGTCTAAAAATGAGGTTCCGCAAGCAAAGTTTAAATACTTAGAAATAGCTATATTTACAATAAAATTATAAGAATATATTATTTATTATATATAAGTAGGAAATTGTCTGAATTTTTGTAATAACGCTAAAATATAGCGATAACATAGATAAAGCTAATTCAAAATAAATTTTGGAGGTAAACACATGAAAGAGAAAAATCAAAACACACAACTAAAAAACAAGAAAGGAAAAAAGCTAAATAAAAAAGTAATAGCAATAGGAACAACTGCAATAGTTGCATTAGCTACAATACTAGCCGTGTTCATGCTAAATAGAAATAACAATTTAGCAAGCTTAAGCCCAGAAATTGCAAGAAGCATGGAATATGAGCAAGTACAAGACGGAGACGAAGACTTAGAAGAAACAAACAATGTTAAGTTTGATGCCTTTTTCTTAAGAGATCTTGACGGAGATGGCTATGCAGAAAGCATAAGAGGAACATGTAATGAAATAGGAGAAGAAGCAACCTTGTATATGGAATTAAATGTCCTTACAGAAGGTTATTTAAAAGATGGCAAAATAACCATAAACAGTGATAACTTCTATTTACAAACAAACCTACCAAAGGATGAAGAATTAGCTGATAATTACATAGGAAACAATATAAAAGAAATAGGCTTAAACCAAATAAACAATGGTACACAAAAGTTAATAACAGGAATAGTAAGAAGTGGAGATTATACATACTCTTCAGGAAAAGCAAATGCAATAGGAAGTAATATAAATAATTACAGCAAAGTAAACAGTGTAACACTAACAGGAACATATGTATATACAGATGAAGAAGGACAAGAACAAAATATTGAAATAAGTAAAACAGTAGATTTTACTGTGGATTGGCATGGAAGAACTAGTGCTAGCATAAGCAATACATATCAAAGCAAATATATAGAGGATTTAATAGATGAAGAGAACGGAAAAATTAATCTAACATTTACAGTAAATACAAACGAAACAAGACAAGAACTATTATTAGGAAAGAATCACACAGAAGTAGAAATACTAGAGCTAAATGGTTATGCACCATTAGAAGTAGTATATACAGGAAGTAACGCAACAACAAATTATAATGAAGAAACAAAAATATTAACACTAGAAAGAACTTCAACTCTAGCAGAAGATGGAACAGTAACAAACAAACTATCAACATCTAACAGTTATAGTGTAAGAGTAACATACCCACTAGAAGCATATACTAGCTTAGGAACAGATTCAGTTCAACTAAGAATACCAGCAAGCACATATTATGAAGGTTATAACAACACAAACGACGAATTTACAAACCCATATCTATCTAACACAGCAAAAGCAACGATAGTAGCAAACTTCCAAAAATACCAAGGAACACAGTCAAGATTTGACATAACGGTTGGAAATTATGTATCAAGCCCAACATATAGATATATTGTATCAAAACAAAAACCTTTAAGACTATACAATGGTCAAAGTGAAGAAGAAAGAGATGACACATATATAGTTAAATGGCAAGCATATATAGGAACAAATAGTAACTTAGGAAGCATTGTAATGAAGGAAACACAAAACGATAGCGAGCAAGTAGTAGACCAATTTATAAAATCAGATGCTTCACAAGAAAGTATGGAAGATGTAACAACTAATGTTGGAATATACTTCTCTGGAGCAGACAGAATGTTAGGCACAGATGGTTACATAAATGTATATGATGAAGAAACAGATAATCTTTTAGTAACATTTACTTCAAGTGATTGGAACAGATACACAAGTTCTAATCCATACAGATATGAAACATCTGTAAAACACATAAGAGTAGAAACAAGTAATATAGTAGAAAATGATGCATATTTCTATGTATATAATGTAAAAGAATTAGATGATGAAAAGATTTTAGAAAAATATGAAAGAGCAGAGTTTAATGAATTAGATTATATAAAATCTAATTTAGAAGGATATGTTGGTGGACAATACGTGGAGACAGATACTCATCAAGCACATTATGAAGCACCATTCTCTATTGCAACTATTAGCATAAGCAATAATACAATATCAACACAAGCAACAGAAGAAAATGATATTATTACAATAAGAGCATCTGCAAATACAAGCTCAAACCAAGTAGGTTGGGTAAATGGTTCATTTTTAGTAAAACTACCAGATGAAATGTTAACAGCAGAGCTAAATAGTGTAGAAATAAATAATTCAAATGTAAGTCTAGAAAGCTACGAACTAATAGAAGAAGATGGACAAAAATTCATAAAAATAGTTACAAAAAATGATAAAGAACAGACATATGATATAAAAATAGATGTTGACTTAACACCAGATCCAAGAATTGCAACAACATCTAGAAATATAGAATTGTATGCATCAAATGAAAATGGTAATGACTATTACTATACAGCACAAGATAGATTTGATGTAAATAATAACTTAAACACAGAAGAATTAGTAAATTATAGAACAACGAGTATCAGTATGGTATCACCAAACTCACTTTTAACAAACCAAACAGCGTCAGATTATGATGATAAAGGAAGTGTAGTAGTATCACCACAAGTGGCAGATATAAAACCAGTTTATGCAGTAGTAGACCAAGAGCAGGAAGAACAAACAGTAAAAATAGGAGTACAGATAAAAAATAACTATGCAAGTACAATAAGTGAGATAGAAATATTAGGTAAAATCCCGTTTGAAGGAAATACATATGTATTAAGTGGTAGTAGCCTAGGTTCAACATTCACAACAAAGATGGTAGATACGGGTATAGAAATTCCACAAGACTTATTAGACACAGCTACAATTTACTATTCTACAAACGAAAATCCAGATAGAGATTTAAGCAATGGTGAAAATGGATGGCAAACATCAGAAGAAGTAACAAATTGGGATGAAATAAAAACATTCTTAATAGACTTAGGCGACTATGTAATGCCTACAGGACAAGAATATGTATTCTATTACACAGTAAAAATACCAAATGGATTAGAATTTAACCAAGTATCATTTAGTCACCATGGAGTATATTTTGCACTAGACACAGAAGATGGAAAATATAGAACTCAAACAGAGCCAAATAAAATAGGACTTAGAATAGCAGAAAAATATAATCTAGAACTAAGTAAATTCCAAACAGGAAAAGATAAATTAGTTCCAGGAGCAACATATAGCATACAAGAAGTAATTACAAAGGATGATGGAACAGAAAGCTATGAAGATGCAAAAACAGGAGTTACAAACTCAGAAGGAAAACTAACAATAAGGAATCTTTATGCAGAAAGAACATATGAATTAAGAGAAATAAAAACACCTGATAACTACGAATTAAACAGCAACGTTATAAGGTTTATTGGTCATGTAGATGAACAAGGAATACTTACAATAGAAAAAACTGGAGAAACAAGAGAGGACCCACAAGTAATAAAAGAAGATGGAGAAAATTATAAAGTAAGCATACAAGTAGAAGACGAAATAAAAGCAAGTTTAAAACTAGTAAAGAAAGAACAAGGAACTGATATATTGCTTTATGGAGTTAAATATAAAATTACAGGATATGGCTTACCAGAAACAGGAAGAACAATAAGAACAAACACAAATGGAGAAGCAATCCTTAATGGATTATCTGTAAATCAAGAATACACATTGGAAGAAGTAAAAGCTGATGGGTACTATTTAGCAAGCCCAATAAAATTTAAAATAGTAAATAACAATGGAAGCTATGAATTACAAGTAACAGAAGGAACAGTGCTAGAACAAAATGTAACAGAAGAAAACGATATACCAGTAGTAAACTTTACATTAGAAGATGAAAAAATACCAACATATAACTTACAATTATTCAAAATACAAAAAACAACAGAAAGTACTGTTAGTGAGGACGAACTAATAGCACAAGCAGAAACAAGCTTAGCAGATACAGAAGTAGTGCCTTTAGCAAATGCCACATTTAAATTATATAAAGGAAGCGAAGAATTAGGAAAATATACAACAGACGAACAAGGATATGTTACAATAGAAGGCTTATACCAATATGAATCAGAAAAAAATATAGACCAAACCTATACCTTAAAAGAAGTAATGGCACCAGAAGGTTATGCAAAAGTACAAGACATAAGCTTTAGAGTACAAAAAGACGAAGAAACTGACCAACTAATATTAATAGACGAAAACAATGAAGAAAGAAACTACACAGTGGATGGAAACACAGTAACATTAACAATAGAAGACAGCCCATCATTTAAACTAATAAAAAAAGATGCAGAAACTAAAGCAACATTAGCAAACATAAAATTTGCTATATTTAACGTGGACGATGGAACAGAACAGCCAGCAAGAAACAGTAAAGAAGAAATAGTAGGAACAAAAGAAACAATAAATGGAAGAGAATATTATACAGTACAAACAGATGAAAATGGAGAACTAACAGTAGACTTACCAGAAGGACTATACAAAGCAGTAGAAGTACAAGCACCAGAACAATATGATTTATCAAACCAAACATATTACTTCGGAATAGGAGCATCAAGACCACAACCAACAGGACATGTACCAACACAAGCAATGTCTATAGGTGGAAGTGATTATGACGAAATAACAACAGTTGCAGCAACTAGTGATGGAGGCTATATAGCAGGAGGGTATTTCGGATCAAGTAGTATTAAGGTAGGTAACTATACTTTAACAAATGCTAGCAGTAGTTCTCATGATGGAATGGTGATAAAATACGGAGCAGAAGGAGAAGTAGAATGGGCAAAAAGTATAGGAGGAAGTAGTTCAGATGAAGTAAGTTCAGTAGCAGTAACAGAAGAGGGAGAAATCGTAGTAGGAGGATATTTCGGAAGTGACAAAATAGAATTAGATGAAAGCTACATTCTAACAAATGCAGGTAGTTCTTATACTTGTGATGGAATGGTAATAAAATATAGTAGAGACGGAGAAGTAGAGTGGGCAAGAAGCATAGGAGGAAATGATGATGAACAAATAAATTCAGTATCAGCAACAAGTGATGGAGGAATTCTAGTAGGAGGACGTTTTAGGAGTAGCAATATTACAGTAGATGGAATAGAACTAAGAAGTAATGGAGATTATGACGGAATGGTAATTAAATATGGAGTAGATGGAACAGCAGAATGGGCAAATGCAGTAGGTGGAAGTGATTATGATTATATTAATTCAGTAGCACAAACAGAAGATGGAGACTACATAGTAGGAGGATTTTTTCAAAGAAGTATCACAGTAGATGGAATAGAACTAAAAAATAATGGTTATTATGATGGGATAATAATAAAGTATGGAGCAAAAGGAGAAGTTAAGTGGGTAAACACAATAGGTGGAATTCGTTATGATATGATTAATTCAGTAACAGAAACGCAAGATGGAGGCTTCATAGTAGGAGGATATTTCTCTAAAAATATCACAGTAGATGGAATAGAACTAAGAAGTAATGGAGATTATGACGGAATGGTAATTAAATATGGAGTAGATGGAACAGCAGAATGGGCAAAAGTAATAGGAGGAAGTGATGCTGACAATATATATTCAGTTGCAGAAACGCATGATGGAGATTACATAGTAGGAGGACGTTTTAAGGGAGATATTAAATTAGATAGAATAGAGCTAAAAAGTAATGGTAATTATGAGGGAATGGTAATAAAATATGAGCAAGTAGATTTAAATGACCCTACCACAATACAAGCAACCTCAGTAGGAGGAGAAAATTCTGACCAAATAACAACAGTCACAGCAACAAGTGATGGAGGCTATATAGCAGGAGGATATTTCTCGAGTTCAAGTATCACAATGGGAGACTATACCTTAACAAATACAGGTGATTCTAGTGGATTGGTAATAAAATATGATAACAATGGAGAAGTAGAAAGGGCAACAAGCATAGGAAGTGGAGGTATTGTCGAAATAAAATCAGTAGCAGCAACAAGAGATGGAGGCTACATAGTAGGAGGAACTTTTACAAGCAATATCACAGTAGGAGACTATGACTTAACAAATGCTGGTATTGGCGATGTAATGGTAATAAAATATAATCATAATGGAGAAGTAGAATGGGCAACAAGCATAGGAGGTAATAATATTGAAGAAATAACTTCAGTAGCAGAGACCAGAGATGGAGATTATGTAGTAGGAGGATACTTTAGAAGTTCAAGTATCATAGTAGGAGACTATACCCTAACAAATGCAGGTTCTTATGATGGAATGGTAATAAAATATAGTAGAGAAGGAGAAGTCGAGTGGGCAACAAGCATAGGTGGAAGTAGTGGTGATTATATAAATTCAGTAGCAGAAATGCAAGATGGAGGATACATAGTAGGAGGATATTTTTATAGTTCTAGTATCACAGTAGGAGACTATACCTTAACAAATACTAACAGTACGGGTTACAGAGATGGAATGGTAATCAAATACAACAAAGATGGCAAAGTAGAATGGACAACAAGTATAAGAGGAAGTAGAGATGAAGTAATAAATTCAATAAAAGGAACAAACGATGGAGGATTTATAATAGGTGGATATTTTACTAGTCAAAGCATTAAAGTAGGAAATTATAATTTAGTAAACAATAATTTTAATTCGATGTATGGTTTTTCAGAAGGAATGATAGTAAAATATGATAGAAATGAAAATTTGGAATGGGTAAGAAGCATTGGAGGAAAAAAAGATGATATAATTAACACGGTAATAGAAACTAATGATGGAGGTTATTTAATTGGAGGAAGTTTTACTAGTAAAAGTATTACAGTAGATAATTATACAGTAACTAATGTAAAGTTTGATGAAAAAATAACAATAAGTGATGGAATAATAGTAAAGTATAATGACAAAGGAAAAGTAGAATGGGCAAAATCTATAGGAGGAAATAATTCTGAAATTATAGAATCAGTTAGTGAAAAAAATGATGGTATTGTAATAGCAGGGGGATACTTTAATAGTGGAACAATAGAAACAGATGGGCATACTTTAAACAATAATGGCTACGAAAATGGAATGATTTTAAAGATTGTTAATATGACTGGAGTTCCAGAAGTTCAAGAATTAACAGTGGAAAACCAAAAAAATATATTAAAAATAACCACAGATGTAAATGAAATAGATGGAGTAAAAGGGGGAAGTATTTCAGGAGAAGATTTAAATCCTTATGAAGAAGTAAAATATGGAGATAATAGCACAAAAGAAATAGTAATGACACCAGAACCAGACTATGAAATAGTAAAAATTACAGTAAATGGAGGAGATTATCCATTTGAAGAAAATACAGATGGAACATTTACAATGCCACAGTTTACAAATGTTACAGAAAACATACATGTAGAAGTAACATATATGCAAAAAGACCATAAATTAGTTATAAGCAAAGTAGATGAACATACAGGAGAACCACTAGAAGGAGCAAAATTTAGGCTAACACAAACAGAAGGTGAAGATGCAAGCAACTTATATGAAACAATAGTTACAACAGATGAAGAAGGAAAAGCAGTTGTACAACTACCATTTGGAACATACGAAATAACAGAAATAGAAGTACCATATGGCTATGAAACAATTGAAGAACCAATAACACTTGAATTTACATCAGATGGAGAACATGAAATAACAATACAAAATAAAGAATTACAAAAAGTAATAGTACATCATTATTTAAAAGAAGATGGAACATATACAACTACTCCAGTTGCAGAAGATGAAATATTACTTGGAAAAGAAGGAGAAGAATATAGAACAATTCCTCATATGGACTTAGAAAAATATGAACTAGAAAAAGATGAAGAAGAAAACTATGTAATACCAGAAGAAGCAAATGGAACATTTGATGGAGATGTAGATAATGACCAAGAAGTAATATACTATTATGAAGCAAAAGATTATCCATTAATAGTACATCATTATATAGAAGGAACAACAAATCCAGTACCATTAAAAGATGGAAGTTTAGCTCAGGATGAAACAAGAATAGGAAAAGAAGGAGAAGAATATTCTACTAAAGCTATAACACTAGAAAAATTAGATGAAAAATATGAACTAGTAGAAATACCTTCAAATGCAACAGGAACATTTGGAACAGAAGAAATAGTAATAACTTATGAATATAGACTAAAACAAGCAAATCTAAAAATAATAAAACAAAATGCAAATGGAGAACCATTAGCAGGTGCAACATTCGTAATAGAAAATAAAGAAAACGGTAGTAGAGGTAATATGATAACTAATCAAAATGGTGAAATAAATTTAGACTTCCCAATTGGAAATGTTGTTATAACAGAAACAAAAGCACCAGATGGTTATAAATTATTAAATGAACCTATAGAAACAGTTGTAGAATTAGATAAAGACAATGTAGTAACAATAGTAGATGAAAAAATAAATTACTTTGATTTAACATTAAACAAAATAGATATAGAGACAAAAGAACCAATAGCAGAAACTGAGTTCCAATTAACATATACAACACAATATGGTGAAGAAAGAGTAGAAAATTATGTAACAGCAGAAGATGGAACTATAAGGTTACAAGGACTAGAAGATGAAATAGAATACACATTACAAGAAATATCTACACCAAAAGGTTATGTATCAAATAGTAATATTTATAAATTTGTTGCACATTACCAAGATGGAATCTATAATTTAGAAATGCTAGAAGGAAACTTTGCAGAAGTTGTAGGAGAAGAAAAACAAATAACATGCACAATAGGTAATGACCCAACTCTAAAAGTAATAAAACAAGGAGAATTTGGTGAATTATTACCAAACGCTAAATTCACAATAACAGACGAACAAGGCAACGAAGTAACAGATGGCAATGGTAACCCAGTTGGGCAAATAGAGAACATAGACGGACAAGATTTAAGAGTTGCCACTACAGATGAAAATGGACAAATAGCAGAAAACTTAGAACCAGGAAAATATATCTTAACAGAAGTAAAAGCACCAGAAGGTTATAAACTAGCAGAAAATGAAGAAGATAGAAAAACAATAATTGAAATAACTTCAGAAGGATATACAGGACATGCTATTGAAAAAGGAGAAGATATTTCACTTGCTAATTTGGACTTATCATGGATGGATTCGGATAAAATACAATTATTATCAGAGATAATATCATTAGATGCTGAAGAAAATTTAGTGGTTTCAGGAGGACTTAAAGATAATGTAACAATTCCCGCTGAAAATACAGTATCAGGAGAGGATATTTATTTAGAAAAAACATCTATGATGGATGGAGTAATTCTTACAATTAACAAAGAAGGAAAAATAGTAAAAGTAAATCAAGTAAAATCTCAAGAGAATAGTGCTAATATATTAGCATATACTATGATAAGTAAAAATGGAGATATAACGGCATTAGGTATATATGCTGGTGAACTAACAATTCCAGCAGAAGAAACAGAGAATAACCAATCAATCACAATTAATGGAACAGATTCAGAAAGTATGTACATGATTACCTTTAATAAAGAAGGAAAAGTAAAATGGATGCAAAATGTAAATTACTTACAAGTAAATACTTTGGTAAATATAGGCTATATATGTGATGATTTCGTATTCCAATATGTACCAGCAGACCAAACAGTGACTATACCTTCGGAAAATACAGAGTCAGGAGAAGAAACAATATTAAATATATCGAGTTCTAGTGCAGTAATGTTAATTTACAATGAAGAAGGTAAAGTAAGTAGTGCTGTTGAAATAAAAGAACCAAATATAGACTATCAAACTACGAGTTTAGCAATAACTAAAGATGGAGGAATAATAGTATCAGCTTATTTAGAAGAACCAATAGTATTTGATAGTACTGAAACAGTAAGTGGAGAAGAAATACAAGTACAAGGTGGAGCTTTAATTAAATATAATCAAGAAGGAAAAATAGAATGGGCAAAAGACATAACTGGAATGTCATCAATAGCACGTATCAAAGAAGTAAGTAGTGGCTATATTGGTATTATGGCATACATGGGAGAAATAACAGTTGCACCAGAAGATACAGCAAGTGGAGAAGAAATAACATTGACAGCAGATTTAGGTGCAGAAGTACCATTATCTGTAGGATTAATAAAATATAATACAGAAGGATTAGTAGAAGGAATAGTGAAATTTGATTTAGATATTACGAACAGTAATCCTGATGATATCCAAATGCAAGAAACAGAATCCGGTTATGCAGTATTAGACATGTATAATGCAAGTATGTTTACATTTAACGAAATACCAACAGATTTAATTGCAAATGAGCAAGCTTTAGTTACATTAACAAACGAAGCAATGGATACAAGTGTAATAGTACACCATTACATAGAAGGAACAGATGAAAGAGTGCCATCTATTAATGGAGATGTAATTCAAGACGTATTAATAAATGGTAAAGTAGGACAAACATATGAAACAGAATATGCAACAGACATACCACCAAACTACGAGCTAGTAGCAGAGCCATCAAATAAAAATGGTACAATGACACCAGAGCAAATAGAAGTAATATACTACTATAGAATAAAAGATGCACAAATAGAACAACAAATAGATAAACAAGGACCAGAGAAAATAACACAAGAAAATGAAGCTGTAACATATAGTATAACTTACACAGGAAAAGTAACAGACTACATAGGAAATGCAAAAGTAACAATAGTAGACACACTACCATATGAGATAGATGAGGCAAAATCTAACTTAGATGGCGGTCTATATAACGAGGCTCAAAATACAATAACATGGACACAAGACATAGAAAACATAGACACATATACAAATGCAGAAACAGGAAAAATAACAATAACAAAACAAATAACAGTAGTATATAAAGATATGGATTATAGCCAGACAAGCTTTGATAATAAAGTACAAGGACAAATAGAGCTAGATGCAACAGAGCAAGAAGAAGGTCCAGTAGAAGACACAGTAACAACAACCACAGACTTTAGAAAAGATGTAACAGTAACAAAGGTATGGAACCATACAAATAATATTTATACAATACCAACACAAGTAAAAGTTCAATTAAAGAATGGAGAAAATGTAGTACAAGAAGCGGTATTAACAGAAGCAAACAAAGTAGGTGAAGATATAAATACATGGAGTTACATATTTACAAACTTACAAAAATATGATTCACAAGGAAAAGAAATAAATTACACAGTAGATGAAGTAGAGGTAAATGAAGGAGACTTAGCATACTATCAAAAAGACATAGAAGGAACAACAATTACAAACACATATAATGGACCAATAATTACAGCTACAAAATCTGCAGAAACAGAGAATAATCAAGACCATGTTGTAGAAGGAGAAACAATTACTTATAAAGTAACAGTAGAAAACTCTGGAGAAGTTGGAAAAGAAGTAGTAGTTCAAGACGAGGTGCCAGAAGGAACAACATTTGTTGAGAATAGCATAAAAATAACAGAAAATAGCTTAGACGTTCCAAACGAATACACAGAGGAAGACTTAAACACAGGAATAACAGTAAATGTAGCAGCAAAAGGAATAGCAGAAGTAAGCTTCCAAGTTACAGTAGATGAGTTAGAAGAAGACTTATTTATGAAAGCAATAAAAAATACTGCAACAGTTGATGGCAAAGAAACAAATGAAGTAACAGAAACAGTGAATAAAACAGACTTAAGAATAGGAAAAACATCAGAGCCAGCAAATGGAGAAAAAGTAACACAAGGTGATGAAATAAGATATGTAATAGTATTAGAAAATATCAAAGGAACATTGCCAGTAGATGTTACAGTAAAAGATAGTATACCAGAAGGAACAAACTTTGTAGATGGAAGTATAAAAGTAGAAGGTAGCGATGAAAGCTATACATTAGAAGACTTAACAACAACGGGAATAAATATAGAAATAGGAGCAGGAGATGCTAAAACAGTAGAGTTTAGAGTTAAAGTACAAGACTTAGAAAATGGAGATACAATAACAAATATTGCAACAGTAAATGATGTACCAACAAATGAAGTAACACATGAGTATGTAGAAGCAGTAATAGAAGCAAACAAAGAGATGAAAACAGAAAAAGACTTAAGTTATGTAATACCAGGTGAGAAAATAACATACACAATAAGAATTAGAAACACAGGAGACTTAAGTAAGACAATTACAGTAGCAGATAGTATTCCAGAAGGAACAGAGTTTGTAGAAGGTAGTGTACTTCTAAATGGAACAGAGTCTAATGTAACAAAAGAACAATTAGAAAGTGGAATAACAGTAGATGTGGGAGACACAGAACAAACAATAAGCTTTACAGTAACAGTACTTGAAGGAGCAACAGAAATTAAGAACACAGCAACAGTAGATGAAGAAGAAACAAATGAGACAAAAGTACCAGTAATAAATTACGAAAAAACATCAGAAGTAATTAGACAAACAGAAGAAGAACTTCCAGAAGGAACAGTTACAGCAGGAGATAAGATTAAATACACAATAAGAGTAAACAACTTAGGAGAAGAACCTGTAACAAATGTAACAGTAAAAGATGTAGTACCAGAAGGAACAACATTAAGTAAGACATCTATTGGAGGAGCAGTAAATGACAAAAACGAAATAACATGGACAATAGATAGCATAGCTGTTGGAGAATCGGCGGAAGTAAGCTTTGAGGTAACTGTAAATTACGATGTAGTAGACAGTAAGAATATCACAAACATAGCTAGCATAGATGGAGAAGATACAAACGAAACAGAAACTCCATATGAAAAACCAGAAATAAAAGAAGAAAGCACAATAGAAAAAACAGGAACAGAAATAATAAATTCTACAGAAGACTCTATAACATATCAAATAACATATAATGCAACAATAAAAGACTTTGTAGGAGAAGGAAAAGTTACCTTAGTAGATTACTTACCATATGAAATAGATGTAGAAAAACAATATTTAGATGGCGGATTCTATGACTCTAATGCAAAGACAATAACATGGGAAGAAGACTTAGGTTCAATAGATACATATACAAACGGAGGCAAAACAGTAAATATAGAAAAGAACATAACAGTAAAATATGTATATGGAGAAGATGCAGAAACTCTAGAAGGAACAATACCAAATAGAGTAGAAGGCAAACTAGAATTAATACAAAAAGATCCAGAAAAACCAGGAGAAGATAAAGTAGTTCTAGAAGATACAAAAGAAGCAACATTTGAAACAAAAGTACAAATTCCAACATACATAATAGTACATCACTACATAGAAGGAACAACACAAAAAGTACCATCAAAAGTATATGGAGAAGTGGTAGAAGATGAAACTAAGGAAGGATTTGTAGGCCAAGATTACACAACAAGTGCATCAAGCAATGTACAAGAAAACTACAAAGTAGTTTCAAATACCGGAAACACTACAGGAATAATGACTAGAACACCAATAGAAGTAATTTACTACTACAGATTACAACCAGGAGATATAACAGAAAATACAATTACAAAAGAAGGTACAGACAAAATCATAAATAAAGACGATAAAGTAAGTTATACAATTAGCTACACAGGAAGAGTTGAAAACTATGTAGGAAATGCAAAAGTAGAAATAGTTGACTACTTACCTTATGCAATAGATGAAGCAATATCAGAATTAAATGGCGGATTATATAATCCAGCAAATAACACAATAACTTGGGTAGAAGATTTAGGAAGAGTAAATACCTACACAGATGAAGCAAAAGATATAAGTATAACAAAGAACATAGAAGTAGTATTTACGCAAATGAACTGCACAAGTGAAAGCTTTACAAATAGAGCAAAAGGAAAGATTATCTTAGAAGAAACAAAACAAGAACAAGAAACACCTGAAGCTAGCAAGGAAACAGAAACAGAATTTGTAAAAGACATCACAGTAGAAAAAGTTTGGGATGATAATGAAGACATCAAGGGTAGAAGACCAGATAGTGTAACAGTACAATTAACAGCAGATGGAAAAGTTGTAGAAAATATTGAAGATATTATAAGTACAAACAACATAAATAATAACTCGGAAAATGCTACAACAGCAGAAACTACTGAAAATGAATATAAAGTAGTATTAAATACTGAAAATAACTGGACACATACATTCCAAGACTTACCAAAATATACAGAGCAAGGAAATCAAATAAACTACAGTGTGTTAGAGACAGAAACTAATACAAACGATTTAGAATACTACGATGAACCTGATATTCAAGTATTTAATACAGATACATTAGTAACAGTAAGAGTGACAAATAGTTATAAGTTAATGGATACAAACTTAGACTCTAACATAGAAAAGACAGGTACAGACTTAATAACAAGCTCAACTCAAGAAGTAAATTACAACATTAAATACAATGCAACAGTTGAAGACTACTTAGGTGGAGCAGAAATAACACTAACAGACTATTTACCATATGCAATAGATGTTGAAAAATCTGAGCTAGATGGTGGAACATATGATAGCTTAACAAATACAATAACTTGGACAGAAGAAATAGACCACATTAATACATACCAAAGCGGAGATTACAAAGTTTCAATAGAAAAGAATATTTCAGTAGTATTCAAAAACCTTGATATTACAGCAAAAGCAATGGTAAATAAAGTAAACGGAAGAATAGACTTATATGAAAATGAAACAACAAACACTGTTGAAACTACATATGAAACAAAAATAGAAATACAAGGAAATGTAATTGTAAAATATGTGGATAAAGATACAGATAAAGAAATATCAGAAGGTTATGAATTAGAAGGCTTAGCAGGAGATCTATATAGAACAGAGAAAAAAGATATATATGGCTATACATATGTAGAAAGTACAAATAATACAACAGGAAACATGATAGAAGGTACAATAGAAGTAATCTACTATTATGAAAGAACAAACGCAGGAGGAGTAATTGTACATTATGTAGATGAAGAAGGCAACAAACTTGTAGATGATGTAACAATTTCAGGTAAAGTACAAGAACAATACAAGACAGAGCAAAAAGACATACCAAATTACGAATTTGTAAGAGTTGAAGGACAAACAGAGGGTGAACTAACAGAAGGAGTAATAGAAGTAACATATGTTTACAAGAAGATTCCAGCAAAAGTAATAGTACAATACTTAGAAAAAGACAATACACCAGACGACAATACGGACAATGTAGTATTAGCAGAGGAAGAAACAATAGAAGGCTTTAGTGGAGACAGCTATAATGCAGAAAGAAAAGAAATAGAAAACTATAGGCCAGCAGACCCAGAGCCAGAGAATAGCACAGGAACAATGACAAAAGAAGACATATATGTAACATACTATTACGAAAGAAAGCCAAGTGGAATTGTAACAGTAAAATATGTAGATGTAGACACAAACGAAGAAATATTACGCAAAGTACAAACAGAAGATGGTGAAGAATACACAAGCTACAGAGAGCAAATGAGTGGTCTATGTGGACAGCCATATACTACAGAACAAAAAGACATACCATTCTATAACTTTGTAGAAGAATTAAGACCAAGCAATGAGGCAGGAGTATACACAGAAGAAGATATAGAAGTAATTTACTATTATAGAAAACAAACATTTAACTTAAGTGTACAAAAACAAATAGATAGAATAACAGTAAACGGAGTAGAACATAGCTTAAAAGAAGACTTAAATCAAATAGAT
>CALXJR010000001.1 GCA_944388675.1 uncultured Clostridia bacterium | reverse complement strand
AGATACAAGCATTAAAAGAGTTGATTCTGGTAAATGAAAATTTGTAATTAATCCATCTAAACATTTAAATTTATATCCTGGATATATATATATTCCTGTATCACCTTCACATGGCTTTACGAAACCGTTTTCATCTGCAATTGTCTCTATTGTTCTGCATGATGTTGTTCCAACTGCGATTACTCTTTTTTTATTTCTCTTTGCCTTATTAATTTTATCAGCATCTTCTTGTTTTATATAATAATGTTCTGTATGCATATGATGGTCTTCTATATTTTCTTCTTTTACTGGTCTAAATGTACCAATTCCAACATGCAAGGTAACATTTGCAATATCTACACCTTTTTCTTCTATTTTTTTTAATAATTCTTCAGTAAAATGTAGTCCAGCTGTTGGTGCAGCAGCAGATCCATCATATTTAGCATAAACCGTTTGATATCTATCATTATCCTTCAAACTTTCATGTATATATGGTGGTAATGGCATTAATCCAATTTGATCTAATATTTCATTAAAAATTCCGTTATATGTGAATTTAACTTTTCGTGTACCATCTTGTAAAGTTTCTAGTATTTCTGCTTTTAGTAGTCCATCACCAAATATTACTTTAGCTCCAACATGTAACTTATTTCCTGGCCTTACCATTGCCTCCCAAATATCACCTTCTATGTTTTTTAAAAGAACAAATTCTACATTAGCGCCAGTTTCCTTTCTTCCATATAATCTTGCAGGAATAACTTTTGTATTGTTTCTAACTAGGCAATCTCCTGGCTCTAAATAATTAATTATATCCTTAAATACTCTATGTTCTATTTTTCCAGTATTCTTATCTAATATCATTAGTCTTGATTCATCTCTTTTTGCAAGTGGTGTTTGTGCTATTAATTCTTCTGGTAAATAATAATTAAAGTCAGTTAATTTCATTTTTAAGCAACTCCTTCTACTTGATATGTTGTATTTTGTGGTTCATATATACTTTCAAATTTATTTATTATACTTTGAACGGTTTCTATTATATTACTTGGTTCATCCAATAAGTCAAGTTTTGTACCAAATTCAAAATTTTCTGATTTTGGAGGTTTACTTGTAAAAATTTCAGCTGGTAACCCTATTAATGTGCCATTATATTTTATATTCTTATTCATATAATCTGTATACCATTGTTTTAGTCCAAAATATCTATCTTCTGTATATCCATATTCTTGATAATCATGCAACTCAGGAATATCATAACCTCTTTCTTGAGCATTCCTTTCTAAAGTATGTAAAAATTCATGTATATATACTTCTTCTGGAAATGTTGTTTTTCCTGCATATTGATAATTTTCATCCATTACTCTAATATTTGAAAGGCCTTTTCCTAAGTATAACATATTACCAAGTCCAATCCATTCACTAACATCTTCACCTATTAATTTACTTTCTAAAGGTAAATTTGCACATATAAAGATATGATCAAATTCTTTAGCTTGTACATAATCATTAATTAAAGGATAAGCATCTTTTTCACTAATGTAGTAGCCATTTTCTTCTTCAAAACTTAAAGTGGTAAGTGGTTCTGTAATATTTATAACTTCATATTCAACATTAATTTTTCTATTAGACATCTCTTCTATTGATGTTTTAAAATCTTTTATATTTTGGTTCACTTCTTGTTTTTGATTATTTGACATTGATACATTTACTGTTTTATTTCCAGCTTGCGCATTTATGTTCTCTATTACAAAACATCCAAATTTCCATGTATTACTTTCATCTGTAATTCCTTGTTCAATAGTTAAGTCGGAAAACCATGCAGTTCCTGATGCTTTTAATAAGTTTCCACCTAGCCTAAATCCTATCTCTATAGTATTATTAGATTTTGAATTGAAATAAAAATCAACTTTAGTCCAATCATTATTTCCAGATAAAACCATGGAATGTTCTTCCGAATTGTTTATGCATATCTGTGCTCCAGACATTGGATTATTTTGACTATTTTTTACATCTTCTGTTTTTATCATACAGGAAACTCTATATGGAGTGTCGGGAGTAACATTAATCTCTTTAAAAAACATTGCATCATTTTCTTCTATATTTTCAATTTTATAACTTCTTGATTTTGAATATTTTATTTGTGAATCTCTTGAAAATTTTGTTTTGTTTTCTTCTACAACCCCTTTAGTATAAAAATTAAAATCATATTTTCTATATATTAATATTGCTAAAATAATTATTGCTATAGTAATAATATTTGTTATTATACTTCCTATTCGTCCAGATTTTCTTTTCACTCTATTTCCACCTTTGTTTATTATAATATTATAAAGAAGGAATATATTTTTATTAATATAATCCCTCTATTAATAATTATTAAGCTGTGCCTGTTTTTTTATTTGTTGTTGTCCTTTTTGTTTTAATCTTTTTAGGAGCCTCTCTATTATTATTTATAATTATTTTTGGAGCATCTTTATTTATAACTGTTTCTTTAGTTATAATACATTTCTCTATTTTAGGATTAGATGGTATTTCAAACATTATGTCTCTCATTATGTCTTCTACTATTGCTCTTAATCCTCTTGCTCCAGTTTTTCTTTCTATAGCTTTATCTACAATTGCATTTAAAGCCTCTGGTTCAAATTCAAGGTCAACATCATCATATTTAAATAACTTTTTATATTGTTTTACTAATGAATTTTTTGGTTCAGTAATTATTTTTATAAGAGCATCTCTATCAAGTTCTCTTAATGTTGTTATAATTGGAAGTCTTCCAACAAATTCAGGTATTAAACCAAATTTCAATAAATCTTGTGGTAACAAGTCATCAAAAATCTTATATTTATCAATTTCTTTATTGCTTTGTATTTCTGCTCCAAAACCTATTGTTTTTTGTTCTACTCTTTCTTTTATTATTTTCTCAAGGCCATCAAAAGCTCCACCACATATAAACAATATGTTTTGTGTGTTTATTTGTATAAATTCTTGATGAGGATGTTTTCTACCCCCTTGAGGAGGTACTGAAGCAATTGTTCCTTCTATTATCTTTAGTAAAGCCTGTTGAACACCTTCTCCACTTACATCTCTTGTTATTGATGGATTTTCAGATTTTCTTGATATTTTATCAATTTCATCTATATATATAATTCCTTTTTCAGCTTTTTCAATGTCATAATCAGCTGCTTGAATAAGTTTTAATAATATGTTTTCAACATCTTCTCCAACATAACCTGCCTCAGTTAAAGTTGTAGCATCTGCTATTGCAAATGGTACTTTTAAAATTTTAGCTAATGTTTGAGCAAGTAAAGTTTTTCCACATCCAGTTGGCCCTAATAAGAGAATATTGCTTTTCTGTATTTCCACATCATCTTTATCATTAAAATTGTTTTTATCATTTATCCTTTTATAGTGATTATATACAGCAACAGATAGTGTCTTTTTAGCTTCATCTTGACCAATTACATATTCATCTAATACCTTCTTTATATCTGCTGGCTTAGGCAAATCATCTATTACTTCATCATTATATGTTAATTCACTATCTTCATATAAATCGTTTTCTATAATACTTGTGCAAATCTTTATACATTCGTCACATATATATACACCAGGTCCAGCTATTATTCTTTGTGCTTCTTCTTGTGTTTTACCACAAAAAGAACATCTTATTGTCTTATCTTTGTCTCCTTTTGGCATAAGTCCTCTCCTTTTCAATTAAACTTAATTGCGAAAGTTTTTTTATTTTCTTTTTTCCATAATTCCATCTATTAATCCGTATTCTAATGCTTCTTGTGCTGTCATATAATGATCTCTTTCTGTATCTTTATTTATTACTTCTATTGGTTGACCAGTTGTTTCACTTAAGATTTTATTTAATTTTTCTCTTGTTTTTACCATGTGGTCGGCATGTATTTTTATTTCAGTTGTTTGTCCTGAAAGACCACCTCCACCTATTAATGGTTGATGTATTAATATTTCAGAATTTGGAGTTGCAAATCTTTTGCCTTTTTCGCCAGATGCAAGTAAAACAGAACCCATACTTGCAGCCATTCCAACACATATTGTAGAAACAGGACACTTTATATAATTCATAGTATCTACTATGGCCATTCCATCTGTAATAGAACCACCAGGTGTATTTAAATATAAATCTATTTCTTTATCTGGGTCTTCTGATTCTAGGAATAATAATTGTGCTACCACAAGACCTGCAGATGTTGCATTAACTTCTTCTCCTAAAAATATAATTCTATCTTTTAAAAGTCTTGAAAAAATATCATATGATCTTTCTCCTCTAGCTGATTGTTCTATAACATATGGTACTAAACTATTTTTTTCTATCATAATTAAATTCCTCCTAAAATTTATTTTATAAAGTTAAATAGTTAGAAAGTACAATAATATTTATATATCTATAAATAATTTCCCCCCTAACTATTTATTTATAATGTTTATTTTTTTAATTTTGCATTTTTTACTATTAAGTCAATTGCTTTTTCTGTTTTTATAGTATTTGCAATATATTCCTTTAATGCTTCATTTTTATTTAGTTCTTCTTCTTTTCTTCCATAATTTGTTGCCATTTCTTTTACTTTTGCACTAACTTCTTCTTCAGTTGCATCTATTTTTTCCTCTTTAATAATGGCTTCTAAAACAAGTCTTGATTTAACATTTTTTTCTGCCTGCTCTTTATAACTATCTTCTATTTCTTTTCTTGTTTTATTAATCATATGTAGATATTGATCTAGACTAATTCCTTGATATGATAATTGTTGTTCTAGGTCTCTAATCATTGCATCTATTTCAGTTTCAATCATTCCAGATGGTATATCTATTGTAGTATTATCACATACTGCTTCTATTGCTAAAGATTCTGTTTCGTGTTTTGCTCTATCATCATTTTGTGCTTGTTTCTTTTCTTTTATACTTGTTTTTAAGTCATTTAATGTATCAAATTCAGATACATCTTTTGCAAATTCATCGTCTAATGCAGGAAGTTTTTTCTCTTTTATTTCATGTAATTTAACTTTGAATGTTGCTTCTTTTCCTGCTAAGTCTTTTGAAAAGTAGTCTTCTGGGAATGTTACTTTTATGTCCTTTTCTTCTCCTGTTTTCATTCCTACTATTTGTTCTTCGAATCCAGGAATAAATGTTTTACTTCCAATTTCTAATTCATGATTTTCTGCTTTTCCGCCTTCAAAAGCCTTTCCATCTACAAATCCTTCAAAATCTATTACTGCTATATCTTTTTCTTTTACAGGTCTGTCTTCTACTGTAATTATTCTTGCATTATGGTCTTGCATATGTTCTAATTCATGTTCAATATCTTCATCAGTAACTTTATATTCAACCTTTTTTAATTCAATACCTTTATATTTTCCTAGAACTACTTCTGGTTTTGTTTGTACAGTTGCAGTAAATACTAAATCTTCACCCTTTTTCATATTAACAATGTGAATGTCTGGTCTACTAACTACTTCTAATTTGTTTTCTTCTATTTCTTTATCATAAATTGGTGGAACTAGTTCATTGAAAGCATCTTCGTAAAAAATTTCATCTCCATACATTCTTTCTACAATATTAAATGGAGCCTTACCTTTTCTAAATCCCGGTATATTGAAATATTTTGCACTCTTTGTATAAACTTTCATTATAGCTTCATCAAATTTTTTTGCTTCAATTTTAAATTCTAATTTTAATTCATTTTTGTTTTCTGTTTTTTCGATTTTAATACTCATTTAAATTCAATCCTTTCTAGTTTTACAATTAAATTGCAAGTTATATTATAACACAAATTCCACATATTGCAAGTGTTTTTTAGATTTTATATACATTCATTTACATTTTATTTATAATTTATAATTAATTTAATATTATTTTTATAAATAAATTATTAATATATTTTTTGAATTTTAAAATTTGTATAATCGCAACTTACCATTTTATATTCAATTTTATTTATTGTTCCTTCTATAGCATTTATTTGCGACTTGCCATGTAAGTGTCCATATATACATTTAGATACATTGTATTTTTCTAATAATTGTGTAAATTCATTATTAATATTTCCTTTTACTATTGGTGGATAATGCATACAAACTATTATAGGTTTGTCTGTTCCATATTTTTTTATTCCATCATTTAGAGATAATTCAAGTCTAATTATTTCTCTTTTTTTAATTTTTTCATCTTCTGGTGTCTCATCTATTATATTCCATCCTCTTGTTCCAGCTATTATTTTGTCTTCAAATTCATAGCTATTATTATATAAAAAATCTATATTTACTATATTTATCTTTTTTAAGTATTCTCTCATTTTACTTATGGTAGTCCACCAATAATCATGATTCCCTTTTAATAATAGTTTCTTTCCAGGTAAACTGTTTAAAAATTCAAAATCTTTATATGTTTCTTCCAATTTTAATTCCCATGAAAAATCTCCTGGTAATAGAACTAAATCATTATCAGTTACTTTATTTAGCCAATCTTCTTTTATTCTATTTTCATAATCTATCCAACCAAAAACATTCATAGGTTTATTTGTATTAAATGATAGATGTAAATCTGATATTGCATATATTGACATTTTTTCTCCTACATTTTAACAAAATTTTAAATTTGGAACTGCATTTAAAGTTAAATCAGCTCTACTTCCTTTTATATATTCATAATACCCTGCTGATGCAATCATTGCAGCATTATCAGTACATAATTTTATTTCTGGATAATAAATTTTTAAATTTTTATTTTTTGCAATTTCATCAAATTTTTTTCTAATATAGCTATTAGCAGAAACTCCTCCTGCTAAAACAATTTTATTTATGTTTGTAATTTTTACAGCCTTTTCCACATTAGTTATTAACATATCTGATACTGCATCTTGAAAACTTGCAGCTAAATCAGCTTTATTTATATCTGGCATTTTATGATGTAAATTTATAACAGCTGTTTTTATTCCACTAAAGCTAAAATCTAAATTATCCATATGAACTCTTGGTAATTGTATTGTTGGTTGTCCCTCTTTAGCTAATTTATCTATTTTTGGACCTCCAGGATAACCTAAACCAATTACTCTTGCTACTTTATCAAATGCTTCTCCAATTGCATCATCTTTTGTTTTACCTAATATTTCAAATGTTGTATAGTCTTTTACATGTACTATCTGTGTATTTCCTCCAGACATCATAACACATAAGAATGGTGGTTCTAAGTCTTTATGTGTTATATAATTTGCATCAATATGACCTTCTAAATGATTAATTCCAATTAGAGGTTTGTTCAAGCTATAGCTTAATGCTTTAGCATATGAAACCCCAACTAATAAAGCTCCAACTAATCCCGGACCATATGTGCATGCAATAGCGTCTATATTTTCTAACTTAACATTGGCTTCTTCTATTGATTTCTTCATTACATTTGAAATTACTTCTACATGATTTCTTGATGCAATTTCTGGTACTACTCCACCAAATTTTTCATGTATGCTAATCTGTGTATCTATTATATTAGATAAAACCTCTCTACCATTTTTTACTATTGATACAGATGTTTCATCACAACTAGATTCAATTCCGCATTATAAGTATGTCTTTCATATTATTGTTTCACCTCAATCTCACATGAATATTCCAAATATTGCTGCTACTAATGAATATATTCCAGTTGAAACTAAGCTTATAACAGGAGCAATTATATAACTTACTAAATTGGTAATCCATAATACTAAAAAGATTAAATAAAATATTTGAAAATTACTTATAAACCAATTTCTAGCATTATAAGGCAAGAATTGTATTAATATTTTTGAACCATCTAATGGTGGTAATGGTACTAGATTAAATACACCTAAACCTATGTTAACTGCAATAGCCATTTGTAATGTTATTATTATAATACTTCCAATAGTAGTGAATATAAAAGATGTAGCAAATGTAATAACCGCAAATAATATTATAGTTAATACAAAAGCAATAAATATATTCATTAGTGGACCTGCAAGAGCTACTATCGCTTCTTGAGCAGTCATTGATCTTTTTCTATTAAAGTTTCTAGGATTAATTTGCACAGGTTTTCCCCAACCAAAGTGAACAAATATTAACATCAAAAATCCTATTGGGTCAATATGTGATAATGGATTTAAATTTAATCTTCCCTGATTTCTAGGTGTATCATCTCCTAATTTATCTGCAGCAAATGCATGTGCAAATTCATGAAATGTTATTGCTATTATAACACCTGGTAAAGTTAATACTAATGATAATAATTCCGTAGGATCTTGTAAATATCCTATTATTGTTATTCCAGCAAGTATTGCAACTATAATAATTATAACTCTTCTATCTATATTAAACATTTTAATTTTTTCCTCTCTTTTTTGATGTTTATATTATATAATAGAAAATACAATATGTAAATGTTTTTTACATTCTTAACAAATTTAACTTGTTATAATTATATTTATTAGATGTATTATGTTGTAATAGAGCATTTATGCAACATATTTATTTCTTAATTCTTTTGCATGTGAAATTGCAACTTGTGTTACTTCTCCAGATGCAATTCTTGCAATTTCCTTTATAGTTTCTTCTTCATTTAATAATTTAATTTTAGTATTTGTTTTATTATCATTTACTTCTTTATAAATGTAGTAATTATGTTCTCCCTTGGCAGCAATTGTAGCTAAATGTGTTACTATTAATACTTGATGATTTTTAGCAATTTTTCTCAATTTTATACCAACAGAGTTTGCTGCTTTACCACTAATTCCTGTATCAATTTCATCAAATATTAAAACAGGTACCTCATCTATATTAGAAAGAACTGTTTTTATTGCAAGCATTATTCTAGACATTTCTCCTCCTGATGCTATTTTATTTAGTTTTTTCTCTTCTTCTCCAATATTAGTTCTAATTAAAAATTCTACATGGCTTTTACCATTAATATTAAATTCGTTATCTTCAATTACTTTTGCATTAAACTTTGCGTTTTTCATTTCTAATTGAGACAATTCATTATTAATTAAATCATTTAATTCAATTGCTTTTTCTTTTCTCAAAATTGTAATTTTTTCACATAAATTATTCATTTTGTTAGTAATTTCTTCAATTTGGCATTTTATCTTCTTATTTTCTTCATCTAAATTTTCTATTCTATTTATTTCTGATTCTAAATCATCTTTATATTGTAGTATCTCTTCTATTGTATTTCCATATTTTCTTTTTAATGAATAAATTGTATCTAAACGAGTTTCTATATCATCTCTTTCTTGTTCATCAAAGTATGTGTCTCCTTGCATATCACATATATCTCTTGATAGCTCTTGTACTTCATAGTATATATTTTTTAATTCTATTAGTTTTTGCTCATATTTTGAATCAACATCTTCTATTTTTTCCAAAGCTTTTATGGAATCATTTATTACATCAATAGCTGTTCCCTCTAAATTGTTTACAACTGTGTTTAATGATTGAGCAACTTTTTCTGAATTCATAATTATTTTTCTTTTTTCTTCTAATTTTTCATCTTCTCCAATTTTTAATGAAGCACATTTTATTTCTTTGTATTGATATTCTAATAAATCTAATTTTCTTTGTTTTTCTCTATCATCCCCATAATTTGCTTTTAATTTTTCATTTAGTTCTTTATATTGTTTATATAAATTTATATAATTATTATATTCGGCTAAAATTTCATCACCTATAAATTTGTCTAAATATTTTGTGTGTTTTTCTGTATCCATTAATGTTTGATTATCATTTTGTCCATGTATATCTATTATATTTTTCATAAAAGACTTTAATTCATTTACAGTTACAAGTCTTCCATTTATTTTGCATAAGTTTTTTCCGGAATTATTTATTTCCCTTGAAACTATTATATTTCCATCTATTGCATTTGGATTATTAGGAAGGTATAAGCATAATTCTACAAATGATACATTTTGTCCTTTTCTTATCATATCTTTTGAAAATCTGCCACCAGCTATGATATTTAATGAATCTACTATTAAAGTTTTTCCTGCACCTGTTTCTCCTGTTAATACATTTAGTCCTTTGTTTAAATCTATTATTAAATCATCTATTATTCCTATATTTTTTATATGTAATGTTGTAATCATATATATACCTCCTAAACAAATGTTTGTTCGTGTATATATTATATTTTATTTTTTAATTTGTCAATAGTTTTTACGAAATTTTGTTTGTTATTTCATCTACATTTTTCGACATATAAAATTTGATGGTTTTTTCCCTCCTTTTCGATTCCTTATATACCTTTTAATAATAAATTAAAGAAGTAGATCTTTCTACTTCTTTTTAGTCTTGGTGACCCCTACGGGAATCGAACCCATGATTCGGCCTTGAGAGGGCCGCGTCTTAACCGCTTGACCAAGGGGCCATATAAATTACTTTATTAATATAACATTTTTATTTGATTTCGTCAATAAAAATTTTTAAAATAAATATGTAAGCAGTTGTTTGCTTACATATCTATTTCATCAAAATCATCAGATACATCTGGAGTTTTTCCAGTTTTTAATTTTTCTATAAATTTAGGATTATATATTTCTGGATATATTTCTTTATATGAAAATGCCCTTCCTGGTTTATTAAAAGTTGGCTCATAATCATATAACATTTTAGGTTCAAATCCAAAGATTCTTTCTCTTGCAGTACTTTTACCATACATTGCCATAGTCATAGGCTCATCATCTTTACCTACTATTTGATAAGGAACCAAAGTTCTTCCTAGTGCGCCAGCTGCAAAATTTCTATGATTTCCATCGAAAATAAATTTTACTCCATCTACCTGAATTGCATCTATTGTTTCCTCTGGAAAGAAACCATTTTTTGCAATTGAAGCTTCCATTTCGTCAAACTTAAATGCTGTTTCTCTTACATCTTGTATTGGAAGTAATGTTTTTGGACTTGTCCAATTTTTACCATATGGTCTATTATGTTTTTGTAATTCAAAACATTCTAGTATTGTATTTGATATATCACCCACATCTGAAAATGATGTATCTATTACTAGATTATAATTATTTTCATCTTCTAAGTCTACTCCATATCTCATTTTATATCTTTCAACTTCGCCTTTTTTTCTTTCAGATGTTGCTTCTAATGCTTCCTCCAATGTTTCATATTTATCTTCTTTTCCTCTTTTTTTATCGTTAAACACTCTTTGAGCTGCTATTCTATCAATTGTTGTTAATCTTACTGCAAATGAGTCTGGCACTGTTTTCCATGCAAGTCTTGAGTCTATAATTAAGATTTCACCTTTTCCTCTTGTTTTATTAAAATTTTCACCATATTTTTTTGTCATACTATCTATTTTTAAGTCTATATCACTTCTATGTTTTAGTTGTTCGTTAAATTCTTCTATTGATAATCCTTCTTTTTGAGCTATTTCTCTAAACATCTTTCCAACAGAAAGAACTGTAACCTGTTTTCCTTGTTCTTCTAATTTCTTTTTTAAATCTTTTATAACTGTACTTTTTCCACTGGCTGGTTCACCAGAAATGGTTATTATCTTATTCATAATATCCTCCATAGTCTCTTAATTTACATAATTATTTTACCATATTGTTAATTGTTTGTAAAGTTTTTCTGTAAAATTGTTACAAAATTTAAAAAAATACATACTTTTATAAGTATGTACTAATCTAAACATTTATTTAAAATTTCTTTTAATCTTTCATCTTGTTTTGTTAAATATAAATAACCAATTAAGGCTTCAAATGCAGTTGAATATTTGTATTCTTCTACTGTTGCATTTTTGGGTAAATGATGATTATCTGCATTTCTTCCCCTTCTTACAATATCTTTTTCATCTTCTGTTAAATCTTCATAAATGTTATTTAAAATGTCTTTTTGAGAGTTTGCTTTTACATATTTTATTGCTTCTATATGTAAATTATGTGGTTTTAATCGTGTTGTATTTACTAAATGAGTTCGTATAAATAATTCATATACTGAGTCACCAATATAAGCCCAAATAAGTGGTGACATTTGATTTACTTCATTTATTTCTTTTTTTCTTTCTATTAATTCTTGCAATTTTTCCTCCTATATTAATTTACTTTCTCTAGAGTAATCTTTCCTAAATTACCGCTTCTAAAATCATCTAATATTATTCTTGAAACTTTTTCTAAAACTATATTATTTCCTTTAGTTATTGCTCCTCTTTTTTCTCCTATGTAATTCATTATTTCTACTATTTTTTCGTTTTCTTCTAATTCACTATTACTTAATATTGCTTCTATTACATCATCTTTCAATGAATATCTTTCTATAACATTTTGTCTATATTCTTCTATTAAATATTTTAACAGGTTATATGCTACTTCTTGGTCATCTAATACTTCATTTTTTATAGTTCCAGTATAGGCTAAATTTAATGCAACATTTTGATTATCTAACCTTGGCCATAATACTCCTGGGGTATCCAATAATTCTATGTTGTTTGAAAGTCTAATCCATTGTTTTTGTTTTGTAACTCCAGGTTTGTTTCCAACTTGTGCAGATGTTTTTTGTGCCATTCTGTTAATTAATGAAGATTTACCAACATTAGGAACTCCTATTATCATTACCCTAATTGTTTTGCCAACTCTACCTTTTGCTTCTGCTTTTTGCTTTTCTTCTTCCATTAATTTTTCTATTCTACCTGTAATTTTTTGTATTCCTTCACCTGTATTTGAATTGCATAATATAGCAGGTATATTTTGACTTTCAAATTTATTTACCCACTTAATATTTTCTTTCTCATCTGCTAGGTCTGCTTTGTTTAATATTACTATTCTTTTTTTATTCCCAACAATTTTTTTAGTTTCTGGATTTTGACTAGAAATTGGAATTCTTGCATCTAATAATTCTATTACTAAATCTACTAGTTTTAAATCAGCTTCAATCTGTCTTAAAGTTTTTGCCATATGTCCTGGAAACCAATTAATGTTCATTTTATTTTTACTCATTATTTTCACCTTTTTTCCCATCTATATTAAAAATATTTTTAATAAATTTTTTTACATCATCATACACAGGCTCTTCTAAAAGTGGATATATGTTAAAAACATTTTCTACCCAACTATTTCCATGCCCATCAACTTGTGTAATAAACCTTTCAATTTCACCACATTCTACAACATAAATATTATTCATATTTAAAAATTCTATTATCTTATCATATTCCATTGTACATTTTCCAGCTGGAAGACAAGATTTTCCTGTGTTTTTTAATAACTTCAAATAACTGATATTTTTTAAAGTAAGTTTTATTTTATTGGCTGTTTCTTCAGACATATAATCATCTTTAGTAAATAAACTTAGTATTTCTTCCTTAATTGCTTTCTGTTTTTTTATTTGATTGTCTGTTCCTTGTTCAAATAAATTCAAAAAATTATTATGAGCTTCTGATATCTGAGCATATTTATTTTCTTCTATAGAATTTAATAAATTTTTTAATCTTTCTCTATTATCAATCAAATCCAAATCTGCAATAATCACATAATTAATTTTTAGCTTTTGCAATAAAGGAATGATAATTTTAAATTGATCTTTACCACCAACTGCACAAAATAAAACATTTTGATATATATTACTATCCAAATGCTCTAATATTGCAGAATAAAATTTACAATCACTTTCATTTTCGCACAATACTACTGTACTATAAAATAATCCATTCAATATATTAGAATATTTTAAATTTTTATCGTTAGCGATTCTACTTATACTTGCATTATCTATAATGTGAAACTCATTCTTATTTTCATTTCTATTGATTTTTATTATTTTAATTCTAGAAGATTTATTTTCTAAAATTCCTCTTATTAAATCAATATTATGAGTTGAAATAAAGCATTGTTTATTTTTTGACAATTCTACAATATTATTACCTAAAATTCTTGCTTGTGGAGGATGTAAAAATGTTTCAGGCTCATCAATTAAATATAAAGTATGTTCATTAGCAATTAATGAAGATAAAATAGCGACAGCACTTCTAATTCCATCACCTTGTTCGTTTAAATCATCTAAAGATTCCAATAAACTTCTTGCTTCTCTGGTATTAGTATTTATGGTTTTAGATATTTCTTCTTTCGTACCGAATTTATACAATTTTGATAATGAATTGTTATTAACTTCCTCACTAATATCAATAGCTTTACCAAAACATGAATTTAAAATATCATTTAATTTTGTTATTGCTTGCGTATCTTTTTCTAGTTTTCTCATTATATTAAGGCTTACTTTATCTTCAATAAAGTTATAAGAAATTGGTGAAGTCATATTTAATCTGTTTTCTGTAGACAAAAAACTAAATAAAACTTTATAAAATTGTTTCTTATTTAAAAGAATATTTTTAAAATGATTCTTATCATAATACTGTGCATTGTTGCGATCAATCGTAATATTATAATCACCATTTTTTTCCATCTCATTATCGTAATTATTTTTAAAAAAATTTTGCATATTCTTTTCAGTGAAATTTGAGTCTTTATATTCTATTTCTTTTATAATTACTTTATCTGTTTTTTTTTCTAATATATCATCCTTTATATCTTTCAAAGCTCGACTTTTTCCAACATTGTTTGCTCCTACAAAAATAACTATATCATCATCATTAAAAAAAATTTCTTTATCATTATTAAATTTAATTTTACTAATTGTAAGTGATGGATTATTTAAAATATTATCATTAACACTATTATTCATCATTATTATTCTCCTGTTTTTCTACTTTTTCTAACAATATATCAAAATCTGATTTATATAATCTATCTTGTTTTATTCCATATCTTTCAAACTCTGTTAAAGCCTTATCACAAGCTATTTCATGTGATATTTTGCCTGTATCTTTTAATATATCTCTATCGTCTGATAATAAAAAATAGTTTTTCGAAATAATCTTTGTCTATAAAAGAACCATTTTTCATTCTTTCTTTATCTAACACATACCCTTGAATTGTAAAAGTTTTTAATACTTGTGTCGCCCATCTTCTAAATTGCGTTGCTCTTTTAGAATTTACTCTATATCCAACTGATATTATTGCATCTAAATTATAGAACTTCATTTTATATTTTTTCCATCGGAAGCAGTTGCCGAGAATTCCTTGGTAACTGAATTTCTATCTAATTCATTTTCTTTAAAAATATTTTTTAGATGTAAAGAGATATTTTTTCTATGTTTTTTATTATTTTCTCATAAATTCATCTTGCCAAATTTACATTACTACTTATTTTTGATTTTCCTGCATTTATTTCTAATATTATTCTATATAATTTCTCTTTATAAAATCATCATATATCCATTCTGGACCATAGTCAAAAATATGTATTAATTCTTCAATTAATTCTTTTTTTGACATTTTATTTATGTATCCAATCACCTTGTCATAAAGTTCATCCTGGTACTGTTCATACTCTTCTTGTAATTTTGCTTGCTCTTTCTCAAAATTTGTCGCTTCTTCTGGCATTGCAGTAAAGTATGTTGCCACGATAT
This sequence comes from uncultured Clostridia bacterium, assembly GCA_944388675.1. GTDB lineage: Bacteria > Bacillota > Clostridia > TANB77 > CAG-508 > CAG-245. The sequence goes on along the minus strand of CALXJR010000001.1, from coordinate 38,785 downwards.
GCTTACAAATTACTCTTTTTCCTTTTGCTAGTGGACAATCACAAGTAGATTTTCTTGGATGTTCTATATTCAAATAAACATTATAATTTTTATTTCCTCTTACTATACTTGTATATTCGTTATCATTTATTTTTCTCAATTTAATTACTTTTTTATCTTTAAAATAATCTAAGCCTCGCCAACATGAATTACCACTTGCAATTGATATTATTCCCATACTTTATCTCCTTTTCTAAATTTAATTACTTATTTAATTCCTTACTTAATTTATCTATTATGTTTCTTGGTCCTCTTATAATATTTATCCCAAACTTTTTTTTATTGATATGGCTCATATATTCATTTTTGTTTTTCTAAATACTTCATCTTCTATACTCATATTTACTACCTCTACAATACATCCATATTAACATAAAAGTTCGTTATTTTCAATATATTAGCATATTTTATGATTTTATATATAATTTTAAGAAATTTTTTTTAATTTGCTATTACATCAAAAATTTTTTCATGTTATAATAGAAATGTTGTAAACATATAACTTGTTTAAGTTGTGTGTTATTTTTATGTAAGAAAGGAGGAATTTTTATGCCAACAAATAAGAAAGAGGAATTAATATTTGGTATTGCAATATGTTTAATAATGGTATTTTTTATGGGACTTTTAAATATTTCTATTCATTTAGGTGGATTTAATTTAGAATCTATAAAAACTACATTTATTGCATTTCCTGTAACATTTATAATTGCATTTATTTTAGAAAATTTGATTATAGGAAGAATTAATCATGCTTTATTGCATAAATTTGTTTCAAAAACTGATAGTAAAAATGCATATATTCTTTTCAATTGTTTCTTTATTGTTACATTTATGTCTCTAATAATGACAATTATTGGTGGATTTTTAGGCGGAGATAATGCTCAAACTATTTTTAGTGAATTTTTTATTAGATGGCCTAGAAACTTCTGTGCAGCATTCTTTTTAAATATCTTAGTTGCAGGTCCTGTTAGTAGAATTATTTTAAGATTAATTCAAAAAAATAATGTAGCACTAAATACAAGTCTTGCAAATGATTCTAAAAATTAAATCGTATTCATATTAAAAAAATACACTATATTTATTAACTACAATATAGTGTATTTTTTATTATAATGTTCTATAATTATTTTTATCTGCTCTTTCATCTTTTTGTATATCATATTTTTTATTTCTATAAAACCAGTCTGTTTTTTTATCTGTTGGACGTAATTTTCTATTTTTGTCTAGGAATAAATCAAGTAAAGTTATTATAGGTAATATAATTCCTATAAAAGAGAAAAATACATTAAGATATTCGTCTGTCATTTGTCCCTCTGTTGCTGTAAAGTAGTTCCATAAATAAACTCCAAAATATCCTGCATATGCAACTAAATATAGTACACCTCCGAATATTTTTCTTTTTGCTATAAATAGAAAAGAAATTAATGCAACAAATAATAACAATATTTCTGTATTAACGTCCATAGGCTTAATCAAAAATTCCATTCCCATTGCATCTGTATATGTAGCTATAATTCTTAAAATCCAAAAAATAACATCTAGGCTTAAAATCATCCAAGTACTAAAATTTTTCATCTTTTAAGTCCCCCTATTATTATAAATAATTACACATGAGCAGTTGTAAAAACTGCTCATTATTAATAATTAAATTAATCTACAAAATCAAATTCATCTTTAAATTTATGTTTAAACATTTCGAATACTTCATTTAGTACTTTTTCATCATCAACACTTACAAAAGATTCCTCATCTGAACCATCATCTGAATCTTCAACTTTAAGAATAACTACTTCTCCTGGTTCATCTGAATCAGCTTCATCAGCTGGTAATAAAACTACATATTGTTCATTGTCTAAATCTACTAAATCTAAAAATTCAAATCTATTTTCCTTTCCATCCTCGTCATTTAGTATTATTATATTGTCATCTTGCTCTTCGTTAGCATTATCTTGTATTCTTTCGTCACTCATTTTATTTCTCCTTTCAATTTTTTTAAAATTTATATTTAATTTGTATTTCTACAATATTAAAATCTTTTATACTTTTTTATTTTCTTGCATTTTCATGTAAGATTCTAGTATATATACAGCTGATATAGTATCAACTACATTTCTTTTTTTGTGTTTATTGATATTTAAAAAATTCATAGTTTTATGTGCTTCAACTGTTGTAAGTCTTTCATCTACACTTAATATTTTTATTTTGTTAAATTTGCATTGCAATTTATGTATAAATTTTTCTGTAATTTCTGCTCTTTCTGTTTTTGTTCCATTCATATTTAATGGCATACCTACAACCATTGTATCAATATCATATTCTTTTAATATTTCTTCTAATCTTTTTAAAACAATTTTATCATTTCCTTGATGATGTATTGTTTCTAATCCCTGAGCTGTAATCCATAATGGATCTGTAATAGCTATTCCTACTCTTGCATCTCCATAGTCAATTCCTAAAGCTCTCATATTACTTGTCCAATCCTATATATGTTTTTACCATTTCTTCTAATAATTCATCTCTTTCTACTTGTCTTATTAAATTTCTAGCATTATTATGACTTGTAATATATGTTGGATCACCAGAAAGTATATATCCTACAATTTGATTTATTGGATTGTATCCTTTTTCAGTTAATGCTTTATACACTTCCTTTAAGATTTCTCTTGTTTTTGTATTCTTTTCTTTTTCCACATTATAACTTACTGTCTCGTCTGTAACCATAAAAACCTCCTATAAAAAATTTATATTACTCTCTGCAGGATCTGCAGTATCTAAATATTCTTCCAATTTTTTTGTTACACCAACTAAAATTGTGCCTTTATAGTATGTAGCAAGTGCAATATTTATTAATGGTGAAACTTCTACTGGTTTACCTTTATAGTCCTGTGCTGGTGGTATTTTTAATGATTCAACCTTTTGTTTTAAATTTTTCATATATTCCTCAATAGAGTCAATTTCAACACCAGAAAAAACAATTGCAAACTTTGGTCCCATATATCTAACAAATAAGTATTCTGGAGCAAGTTCTTGTTTTATAGTTTTACAAACTTCTGTAATTACATTATCTCCTGTTTTTCTACTAACATTTTGATTTATTTGTACTAAATTAATTATTTTAAATAGACAAACTGTAGATTTATCAAATTTATCTATTATTTTTTTACCATCTGTATATAAATATTCTGCTGTTTTTAATTCTGAGTATAAATCATCTCTTACAATTTGTTCAACTACTGATTGATTTTCAACTGTTTTTAAAACTGAAACAATATTATTTTTTACCACTTCAAGTATTGTTGTATCTACATTATCAAATTCATGGGGTGTACTTCCTTCTATTATCCAGTAACCAATATAAACATTATCTATATATATCGGAAAAAACATTGCTGATTTTGCTCTACCAAATTCCATTTTTTGATATGGCAATTTTTCATTCTCATTATTTACAGTAATATACTTAGGTGTTGCAGTTTCTATACTATCTTTAAATATAGGTTCAGATTGTAGATTTTTTAATGCATCCCAATGCTTTTGTGCAACATTGGAAGCTTTTATCTCATATTCTGCTCCATTATATACTACTATTGTTGAATATTTTATTTTATATTTTTCTATTAAAATATCATTTATTTTCTTTAACTTTTCATCTGCTGATGATGATTCACTTATAGTATTCATAAAATCTTGCAATACATTTAAACTCGTTATTTGTTGGTCTATATTTTTAAATGCTTCTACTTTTTTGTGTATAGACATATTGTAAAACATTAATCCTACTATTATTGCTACAAGTAATAATATAACAATTATCAAAAAGTATCACCTCATTTTGTTTATTATATATTTTTTCTCATTTTATTTAAAGTTTCATCCATACTACTATTAAATTGAGTTGGTCGTTTTTTTCCAAATTTATTATAATCATTATAGTTTTTGTTTGGTCCATATTTTATATTATTTGCAATAAGTGGATAGACCATTGTTCCTAATCTATTTAATGCTTCCATAAACGTATTTGAGTATCCATTTAAATTGATTTTACAATCAACAAGTCTTTCTAGATATCTTGCATATGTTTGTTCTTCAAATGGAATTTTAGTATACTTAATTGTCTTACTATCAAATAGTGGTCTCTGGAATGTTGCAGCTGAATCATTATAACATGATAATCCATCAACAATCATTTTATCTGTTAACATTCTTACATTAAGAGCTTTATTTATAACTATTCTTAACTTACTTTCATCTAAAGCATTTTTATGCTTTAATTCATTTAAGAATGCTGTTAATGGCTGTATTGTTAATATATCATAACTTTGTACTAGATATATTTCTTGAACATTTACAAAATATTGTGTATAAGTTTTAAAATCACAATCTAATAATACTAATGAATAATTTCTTACTAAAGTTTCTAAAATATTTCCATAATCTTGGTAATTTTCTTCCTTTCCAGGAATTGTAGTATAAACAGTAAGATTTTTATTTACTGGAATTCCATCAGCTCTTCCCGCTCTAAGACCTTCAATACAATTATTTGCTTTATTTCTTAAATCATCATCATTTAGATTATATATATAATATGCATTTTGATTTTCTGTAAGATCTAAAATTGCTGTCTTTATACCTTTTTCTGATAATAAGCATGCTAGATTGTTTATTAAAAATGATGTTCCGTTTTTAGTAGTACCAACAAAAGCTACAATTTTTTTATCACCAACCAAAAGACTTGATAAGTCAACATTATTATTTATATTAACCTCTTGTAAATCTGTTGGTGCTTCATAAGTATTAGTTCCGTATAAATTATTATTTGGTTGATTAAAAGATTGTGTTCCATTATTGATATATTGAGCTTTATTTGGAGTATTTATAGTAGTGCCAGTATTGTTGTACGCTGGCGATACAATTGTTGGATTAACAGTGGTTGGATTAACTGTAGTTGGATTTAAATTCTTATAACCATCATTTCCTATATTATTACTTAATCCATTATCTAAATCATCATCATCTGTTATATCTAAACCTGGTAATATAGTTCCTTCTTCAACATCTTTTTTTGGTTCAGTTGTTACATTATCTTCATCATCGCCTAAAGTAAATAAATCAATTGGTTCTTCATCAATTGGCTGTAAAGTAGTAGTTTCTTTTTCATTTTCAGTTGTTTCCATGCCATCTTCTTCAGGTTGAGGATTTTTCTTAGGTCTTCCTCTTTTTCCTTTTGGCTTATTTTCTTGCATAAGCTCTTCAGGTGTTTTTTCTTTCTTAGGTCTTCCTCTTTTTCTTTTTTGCTCTACTATAGCTGTATTTTCACTTTCATCAATATTTTGAGAAATAGGTAATTCATCAGTTTCATTTATATTCATTGGTTTTTGTACTTGAGAAATTGGTTGATATTGAGTAGCTGTAGTCTGAGCTAAATTATTATTTTCCTCTTTGTAAGTTGGAATATTTTGTTGCGTTTGTAAAATGTTAGTCTGTGTTTGAGGATTATTTTTATATACTTTTTCAACATTTTGAAATTTAACTGGCGAAGGAATTACAACAGGTTTTGTTAATCTATTTCCACGTAACTGTTGATTTATTAAACTTATTTTTTTAGGATCATTTGATACATTGTTTATATCTCTTGTTGTAATTTTTTCACCCTGTTTTGCTGGTGGATTTTTAACTTGACCTTTCACACTACCAATCATCACTTCTTGATATTTAGGTGACCTAGCTTCAAGTACCGCTCTAACTTTAAGAGGTAATTTGGCAGCTATAATTTTTAATTGTGTTTGTGTATATTGTCCTGCAATATCATCAAAACTAGATACATAAGCATCTTCATTTCCATCTATTTTTTTATAATGTCTGATAATATTGTTCATTTCATCTTCTGGGACAATATCAGGATTAACCGGTTTATATTCAATATCATCTGATTCTATTTTATAATATATTTTAGCTTCTTTTTTTGTTCTTGGCTGATTTATTAATCTACATACATTCTCTGTACTTCTATCATTTCCTAATAAAACATTGTATATACCAATTCCAAATAATTTAACTAATATTGGATCTCCTTTTTCTCTTCTTTCTGATGCAATAAATATAATAGGAATATCTCCTTCTACACTATTAGATGCTTCATCACTAATTGCATCTAATTTATCAAATATAAAATTATCAATAACATCATAGTTTTTATTAGAAAATAATTCTACATCTTCTCCTATAACAACTCTATCATATGATTTATCTTTTTGTAATTCATTTATTATATTATTAAAAAAGTAAACATTTTTAGATGAAATTATTTCTTTATACATAGATTGATATTTTTTTATTATTGATTCTGAAACTTTTTCATTATTTACAGCAAATAATACTTTCATTTGTTAACTCCTCCAACCTTTAACTACTATGGCAAAAACAAGTGGCAATACTTGACATATTACAACTAATGTAACACTTGTAATCATTAAAGCAAAACCTTTATCTCTAACATCTAATTTTTTTAATCCAATTATATACTGATATATAGCAGCCACTACAATTGCCACAAAGCCAAATGGTATACTATAAATTCTTATTCTATTTAGTAAGTAAGCTGTTAGTCCATATGCATCTGAACCATAAGCCTCTTTATATTCATCTAATGTATTTAGTTCTTTTTCCTTTATCTCTATTAATTTTCCTGTTGTGCTTTCTTGTGTGACTACATTTGTATCATTTTCTGCATAAACAGATGTACATCCAATTATACAAAAAATTATAGATATAATTGCGACTACTTTTTTCATATATAATCCCTCTCTTTGTTATTTTTTGCACATAAATTGATTATAATACACTTTTCATATAATATTTTACACTAGAATGAAAAAAATAGCAAGAAAAATACTCACTATTTTTTATATTTTTTCCAGAAACTTTCGACCAAGAAGAATGCTCCTTTTTAGGCAAAAGTTTTTAGTAAAATCTATTTCATTTCTTCTTTTATTTTAACTAATGTATTTAAAGCATCTATTGGAGTTAATTCATTTACATTTACTTTATCTAGTTCATGAGCTATTTCTGCAAGTTTAAAGTTATACATATCTAATTGCCCTGCCACTTGTTTTTTATTCTCTTTTTCTATATTCTTATTAGATAATATATTTTTTCTTTCTATTGATTTTAATATTTCGTTTGCTCTAGATGTTACTTGTTTTGGAACTCCTGCAAGTCTTGCAACATGTACACCATAACTTTCATCTGTTCCACCTGGTACTATTTTTCTTAAGAAGATAATATCTTCTCCTTTTTCTTTTACTGCAATTGAGTAATTTTTTACACCTTCTAATGTATTTTCTAATTGTGTTAGTTCATGGTAGTGTGTTGCAAATAATGTTTTTGCTCCACATTTTTGCTTATCTGCTATATATTCTGCAACAGCCCAAGCAATTGAGAGTCCATCATAAGTTGATGTTCCTCTTCCTATTTCATCTAATATTATTAAACTATTTGCAGTTGCTTCTTTTAAAATATTTGCAACTTCCATCATTTCTACCATAAAGGTACTTTGTCCCATGCTTAAGTCATCTGATGCTCCAACTCTTGTATAAATCTTGTCTACAACACCTATATGTGCTGAACTTGCTGGAACAAAACTTCCTATTTGAGCCATTAAAGTTATTAATGCAACTTGCCTCATATATGTAGATTTTCCAGCCATATTAGGACCTGTTATAATAGATAATCTATTTTCTTCTTTATCCATATATGTATCATTTGATACAAAGCTTCCACTTGGTAACATTTTTTCTATTACTGGATGGCGTCCATCTTTTATTTCTATTACTCCACTATTATCAACTGTTGGTTTGCAATAATTCAAATCTTCTGCAACAGTTGCAAAAGAGCATAGAACATCTAATTTTGAAATTGCCATAGCTGACTTTTGTAATCTTAATATTTGAGTTTTAATAAAATCTCTTATTTTTACAAATTCGTTATATTCTAAACTTACTACTTTTTCTTCTGCACCTAATACTTTACTTTCTAATTCCTTTAATTCTTCTGTAATATATCTTTCTCCACCAGTTAAAGTTTGTTTTCTAATATAATTGTCTGGAACCATTGATAAATTTGATTTAGTAACTTCAATATAATATCCAAATACTTTGTTATAACCTACTTTTAAACCTTTTATTCCAGTTTTCTCCCTTTCTCTTGCTTCTAATTCTACAAGCCATGTTTTTCCATCAGTCATGGCTTTTTTTAACTCATCTATTTCTTGATTATAACCAATCTTAATTATTCCTCCTTCTGTAATTAAAATTGGAGGATCTTCTACTATTGCTTTATCTATTAATGAATATATGTCTTCTAAAGGATCTAATTCTTCATATAATTTTTTTAGCATATTAGATTTACAATTTAAAAGTAATTGTTTTATTTGTGGCAATTTACCACTTGAAGCTTTTAATGAATTTAAGTCTCTTGCATTAGCACTTCCATAAGATATTTTTCCAGCTAACCTTTCTATATCATAAACTCCTTTTAGAGCTTCCTCTAAATCTCCTCTTAATATAACATCATCTTTTAATTCTTGTACCGCTTCTAGCCTATCATTTATTTCAGCTACATCTATTAATGGATCTGCTATCCATCTTCTTAAAAGTCTACCTCCCATAGAAGTTGCTGTTTTATCTAATACCCATAAAAGAGTTCCTTTTTTAGATTTATCTCTTAATTTTTCTGTTAATTCCAAATTTCTTCTAGCATTTATATCTAAAGCCATATATTTAGTAATTGTATATATAGTAATTTTATTTATATGTTCTAACTTTGTTTTTTGGGTATCTTCTATATATTTAATAAGTCCATTAATTGCTGAAACTGCAAATAATCTTTTTTCTAAATCTTTTATTACATTTCCTTTATCATCTGTAATTGTGTATTGCATATATATATTTTTTGTATCTTGACTAAAGTTTTCTTCATCTTCGCAAGACATATAAACATCAAATCTTTCTTTTATTTTGTCCATTTCTTCTTTGCAACCAGCTAGCATTTTATTCGCAATTATCTCTGATGGTGAATATCTTGAAATTTCATCAAGTAGTCTTTCAAAATTATTTTCTTCTTTGATTTCTGCAGAATAAAAATCTCCTGTTGAAATATCACATACTGCAATTCCAAAAAACATACCATTTTGAAAAATACTCATTATAAAATTATTTTTCTTTTCTTCTAATAAATTTGATTCTGTTACAGTTCCAGGAGTTATTATTCTAATTACATCTCTTTTTACCATTCCCTTTGCTTGCTTTGGATCTTCTAACTGCTCACAAATTGCAACCTTATGACCATTTGCAACAAGTTTAGATATATATGTTTCTGCAGCATGGTATGGAATACCACACATAGGAGCTCTTTCTTCTTGTCCACATTCTTTTCCTGTTAGAGTAAGTTCTAGCTCTCTTGATACATTTATAGCATCATCAAAGAACATTTCATAAAAATCTCCTAATCTGTAAAACAATATACAATCTTTATACTTTTCCTTTGTTGCAAGGTAATGTTGCATCATTGGTGAAAATTCTGCCATTTTTATTACTCCTTTTCTTTTATTCATAATCTATTTCTATCTATATTTAAGTTTCTTGTTGTTTCTTGTTGCTCAAGATTTTGTACATCCATTATTAAATTTCTCCTTTTAAGTACCACATATGTTCAGAAATAATTTTTAATTCAACCATTTGTCCTATTAAGCTATCTGGCCCTTCAAAATTAACTACTTTATTTAGGTCAGTTCTTCCTGTTAACATATTATCATTTGTTTTGCTTCTTCCTTCTACTAAAACTTTTTGTTTTGTTCCAACAAATTTTTTATTATTTTCTTCAATTTGACTCTCAACTAATTCTTTTAATCTATTAAATCTTTCATGTTTTACTTCTTCTGGAACTTGGTTTTCCATTTTATCCGCAGGAGTTCCTTTTCTTCTAGAATATATGAACATAAATACTTGTTCAAAACATACTTTTTTTACAACATCTAAAGTATCTTCAAAATCCTCTTCTGTCTCTCCTGGGAACCCCACAATTATATCTGTTGAAAATTGAACTCCTGGAATTTTATTTCTCATTTTTAAAACTAAGTTTAAATATTGTTCTTTTGTATATTTTCTATTCATATCTTTTAAAACCTTTGAGCTTCCAGATTGTAGAGGTAAATGAATAATTTTACAAACTTTATCACAGTCTTTTATAGCTTCTATAACATCATCTGTGAAATCCTTTGGATGAGGTGAAATAAATCTAATTCTTTCTATTCCTGAAATTTTATTTACCTCTCTTAATAATTTTGCAAAAGAATCTATTTTTCCTACATCTTCTCCTTTTTCTCTCTCAACTCTCATATAAGAATTTACATTTTGTCCTAAAAGAGTAATTTCTTTATATCCTTGTTTTGCTAAATCTTCTATTTCATTTAGAATATCTTCAGCTCTTCTACTTCTTTCTCTTCCTCTTACATATGGCACTATACAATATGTGCAAAAATTATTACAACCATTCATAATCGCAACAGATGCTTTTATTTTATCATCTCTTCTTATTGGAAGACCTTCTATTACTTCTCCATCAATATCTAATATATCTTCTATTCTTTTTCTATTTGTCAATATATTATATACATCTTCAGGAAATTTATATAATGTGTGTGGTCCAAAAATTATATCAAAAAAAGGATAACTTTTTTTAAGCTTTTCTACCATATGCTTTTCTTGCATCATACAACCACCAATTGCAATTATTGTTCCTTTTGCTTCTTTATATTTTTTTACTTCCCCTAATTTACCAAATAATTTATCTTCCGCATTCTCTCTTACACAGCATGTATTAAATGCTATTAAATTTGCATCCTCTATTTTATCTGTTCTTGTATAACCCATTTCTTCAATCATACCAGATATCTTTTCAGAATCATTTTCATTTAATTGGCATCCCATAGTTAGAACAATATATTTTAAATTTTTGCCTAAATTTATTTTATTTACTTTATTTATATATTCTTGTTGTTCTTTTATTTTACTTTCTATATCATTATTGCTTAGTTCTTTTAAATTATTTTGCATAATAGTTCCTTCTCTTTTCATCAAATTTTCTCTATTTTATTACATTTTTCGTCATTTTGCAAGTTCTTAAGTTGATGAAATTATATATTAAAAAACAAGTGTAAAATCTCCTAGAATAAGAAAAAAATAGGCCTTACTGCCTATCTTTGTTCTCTTTATTTTTTAGCTTTTATAAAATTATTGAATTCCATATTTTTTCTTAAACTTATCTGCTCTTCCACCTGTTGTTTCTCTCTTTAAATTACCTGTCCAGAATGGATGACATTTTGAACAAACATCAACTTTCATATCTTTTTTTGTTGATCCTGCTTTTATAACATTTCCACATGCACATGTGATTGTTGTTTCTGCATAATTTGGATGAATTCCTTCTTTCATTGCTTTTTCACCTCTCCCTTTTTTATAAAACTGCTAAATATTATAATAACATAAATTTATTATGTTTTCAAGTGTTTTTTTTAATTATTATCATTTTTTTCTTGCATATATTGAGCTGATTCTTGTACCTCATCTTTTAAAGAGTACCTTTTTACTAGTTTTGAAACTACATTAAATAAACATGCAAGTATTAATATTACAAGTAATAATTTTTTCCAAATTTTAGACATTTTATTCTCCTAATTCTTTAAAACTATACTATTATTATACTATATTTTTTATTTTTGTCAACTCTCAGTATATTTTATATTTTTTAATACATACTAAATTATAAAAGGTTGAGGTTGAAAAATTATTTTTAACAATTCAGTTTATGTAAGAATTTTAAGCTTATGGAAAGGAGAAAAGATGATAGCTAAAAAAAGCTACATCTATTATAAATTATGAAATCAAATAAAGTTATATATGTTTTTTTAGTTATAATTCTTTTAGTTATTATAGGCGCTATCATTTATTTTGTTTACTCAAATAATAAAAGTGATGAAAAAAAAGATGATAATTCTGAAGCCAATGTTGCAAGGCTTGCAACTGAAACAAATATAAATCAAAATTCCGAAGTGCAAAGCTCTGAGACGAATACTAATTCTGAAAACATACTTGAAAATTCCACTACTACTGAAGCTACCACAGAAGAAGAACTTGCAACATATTCAACAAAATTAGGTGGTAGTTCTGAGGGTAGACTTACTAATATAAGAATAAGTTGCGAAAAATTAAATGGAACTGTTGTATCAAATGGTAGTACTTTTTCATTTTGTAATACAGTAGGTCCTTCAACTGCTGAAGAAGGCTATAAAGAAGCTCCTGTAATTTTAAATGGAGAAAAAGTTCAGGGCTTGGGTGGCGGAAATTGCCAAATTAGCAGTACTTTATATAATGCAGTGCTTGCAGTTCCAAATTTAAAAGTTATAGAAAGACATGAGCATGGTAAAGAGGTACATTATGTGCCAGAAGGTAAAGATGCTGCTGTATCTTATGGCTCTGTAGACTTTAAATTTAAAAATGAAACTGGAAATGATATAAAACTTTATTTTTCTACTGATGATAAAACTTTAGTAGCTACTATTGTTAAATTAATTTAATTATTATTAATAATTTTTCTTTTATGATAAAATTTTAAATAATTCTTAATGTAATAATTTCTTCTAATATGAATATTATTTATTAATGTTTTATTAGGAGGATTTTTCATGAAATTTAGAAATACTATAATTATTTTTTGTTTTTTCATTTCATTTATATACATTTTTTCTACAATGGCCTATGCAACCGATTTAACTACATATGTATGGTCTAATCAATCTTCAAAACTAGAAACTAAAGATGTAAGTGCAACTTTAAATAGTTCAGATGATACAGTAACCAATAACTCTCTTGGTTTGGAATCTGGTTCTGCATGCCTTATTGATATGAATACTGGACTTGTTTTATATGACCATAATATGCATGAACAATTACGTCCTGCAAGTGTTACTAAAGTTATGAGTTTATTATTAATTATGGAAGCTGTTGATTCAGGAAGAATATCTCTTACTGACCAAGTTCCATGTACGGAAGATGCAGCTGCAATGGGAGGTTCTCAGATTTGGCTTGATGTACGAGAAACTTTAACAGTTGATGAAATGCTTAAAGCCATTTGTGTTGTTTCTGCAAATGATTGTGTTGTTGCGATGGCTGATTATTTAGAAGGAAGCCAAGAAGCTTTTGTAGAAAAAATGAATGAAAAAGCTAAAGAACTAGGTATGAATGATACATGTTTTAAAAATTGCCATGGTATTGATGAAGATGGTCATGTAACATCAAGCTATGATATTGCAGTTATGTCTAGAGAATTACTTTTAAAACACCCAAGTATAACTAATTACACAACTATTTGGATGGATACTTTAAGAGATGGCAAATCTAGCTTAGTAAATACAAATAAATTAGTAAGAAACTACTCTGGTTGTACTGGTCTAAAAACAGGATCTACATCACTTGCATTATATAATTTATCTGCATCTGCGACTAGAAATGATTTATCACTAATTGCAGTAATAATGAGAGCTCCTACATCTTCGATTAGATTTAACGAAGCACAAAAGCTCTTAGATTATGGATTCAATAATTATTCTATGACTTCTTTTGGAAAAAAAGGTGATGTAATAAAAGAGATAACTGTTAATAAAGGTACCTCTTCAAAAGTAAATGCGGTTTTAGAAAATGACGCAAAAATTTTAACTAAAAAAAGTAACAATAATGAAATTTCACAAGAGGTAATTTTAGATGATTCCATAAATGCTCCAGTTTTACAAGGACAAAAATTAGGTCAAATAAATTATAGCATTAATGGAAGTGTTGTATATACTGTAAATTTAATAGCAGACAGAGATGTTGAAAGTCTAGGATTTTTTAGTATTACAAAATCAATATTTAAAAAATGGTTTTACCTATTTAGATGAAACATCTTCGCCCAAAAAGGTGGTCTCCTTCTTGGGCGAATTTTATTAATCTCCATATCCAAAGTATCCATTTGTAATATATAGGTCATATCTTGCTCTTGCAAGTGCAGTAAGATAAGCTTTTTGTAAGTTTTGTCCATTTAAATTTGTTATATCTATTGCTCTTCCATTAGAAGAATCTGTTACAGAACCTGATATTATTTCATCAGTACTATATGTGTCTGCAACTGTTACAATACAGTTGTAACATGCTGTAGATGTTGGACTATATGCAGTTGAGACTTGTGGATAGAAGAATGCATATGTGTCACTATCTGTTCCTGTAAGCTGTGCTCCAGCATTAGCATCAGAACCAGTTAATGACACTGTCCTTCTGTTAAAGTCACTACTTGCATATGCTCCTGCAATAGTTACTGTTCCATTATCTAGTTGTTCAATTAATGTTTTACAACCAGGTTTATGATATGTACCAGAACTATCAATTATAAATATTGAATCATTTCCAACAGTTTCTTCATTAGAATCATTTGATACAACACAATAATTATTATATATCTTTCCACCTATTGGTAAGCCTTGTAAAAATGTAACCATTGAAATGTTGTTTTCTATTTTTTCCCAATCCTCTTCATTTAATTGTGGTAATGCGAATTCATAGCCAATTATTGAATGGTTTGTGAAGTTAGTAATTGCTGAAACTAAATTTGTTTCTATTGATTTTCTAATTACACATAACCTATTTTCATTAAAGACTGAATTTGATTGCAATGGATTATTTGTATCACTTACTAAAAATATTCTATCTGTTCCTGTATCTGTAACAAAATCTGTGATTTGGTTTCCTTCTAAATCAACCGCATCATCTTGTGTTATATTTCCCAAATTACTTGTTACCCAGTTAGTAAACTCTTTAGATTCTTCATAATATTTCTGTGCACTATCACTAACTAAGTTCCCTCCAGATAAATGACTATTTAAATATGCAAGTGTGTCCAAATCATTTACATAGTCTTTGCTATATGTACTACTATAATAAAAGTATCTATTTTGGTCTGGAGTAGAATCATCTATGCCATTTTCCTTATATATTTTTTGATTATTATAAATCACATATTGATAATTATCTTTTGTATAAGATGTATCAACTCCAGGATTATCTAATGTAATTAAATCTTCTGTTAAAACTTCTGTATCTGTAGAATAGCCTTCATCATATATTAAATGACCTGTTTTAGTAACATAAGTACCATTCACAATTCCAATTACAGTTATTGTATTATCCAGTGTATAATTAACAACAAAGTCATAATTTGATCCTGATACATATCTGCAAGAATAATACATAAATGGTTTTAATCCATAATTATAAGAACTAGTTTCTGTATTATAGTAATTTGAATAAATATAATATCCATCATATAAAGTAAATAATATAGCTGGAACATGTTGTCTCATATCATCTTCACTATAGCCTTTTGATCTAAAGTTAGTTGAAAGTGACGCAAAAAAAGTACTTATAGAAGCTTCAATATCTCTTATTTTTGAGTTACCTATTGTAGAATAAGAGTTATTGATTGTATTTAATTGAAAAGCTTTTATACCATCATATGTTGCATTTATCAAATTTGAATTATATGAAGTTTGGTTACCTATTGTTTCGACTTGACTATTGATATATGCTGATAATACTAATGATATTGGAACTATTATAATTAAAAAAATTATTGTTAAATGTTGTAACTTCATTTGTTTTCCTTTCTGAATTTTAGATTATCTATAAAAAATAACAGTTTAAAGCGACAATTTTACAGCCCCCTTAAACTGTTTTATATATGCATCCTATTTTGTTCCATTTACAGTTACAATTCCTGCATGTTGTGCTGCAATTTGATATGTACCATTTCCTGCAATGCTATAAAAGAAGTTTCTAAGAATTTGAGCAATAGTTGTATTTGTATTTCTAACTGTTACCGAAAATCTATCTCCCTCTTTAAATGTTAATATATGATCTGTACTATTATTTAATCTATCTTCTATCTGACTAGTATATAAAATATAATATACATTTTCACCTATTTTTGTCATTTCAGCTTGAGTAGTTTTTACACCAGGATTTTCATCTAATATTTGAGCTTCCATTTCTACTTCAAAAGAGTTACCTGTTGATGTAATTTCTTGCCAAAACCTGTCATAATCATCAAGTGTAAGTTTTCCAGTACTTCTTACATTATCAACAAAATCTGTTGTAGATGATTGAACAGATAATTCAGAAATATCATCAGTTCTTTCTGATAAAGCCATTAAAGGAAAAACAAACATGATTATTACACCTGCAAATATTACAATTATAACAGTTAAACTATCTCCCAATTCCATAATCTTGCTTCCTTTCTAAATAATTTTTTTACTTATAATTAGTCTATTAGAATATAAGTTATTATTGTTTTTGTTGTTGTTTTATTTCCTGTAACTCCAGTAATATCGTCGACTGTTTCTTCTGTTGAAGTAACTCTTCCTATTTGTTCAACAAATTTACTATTATTTGAAGTACTAACAGCAAGTGGATTTCCAGAATAATTTAATGTATGACCACTTCCTGAAGCATATTGTGGTAATTCATATTCACCACCAGAAAAAATCGCATCTAAATGTTTTTTTATTTCTGTGGTATTTCCTACCCAAGGTTCATTTCTTTGTGTTTCCTCTACAATATCAAATGAGCATATTCTCATTTCAGAACCACTAGAATTGGTTGTAGCACCATCAAAATCATTTGTATAATCATCATTCCAAAGATTTCTATTAGATGAAGTTGTATAAATCTCTAGTGGTCCTGAAATTGTTACAGTATCAGTAGTAGCATCATATGTACCTCTTTTAAATGTTACTTTATATCTTTCTTTATCATATTTATAAATGGTTGGAATAACTGTTTCAAAACCAACAATTCTATTTTCTGTACCTGTTTGTATAGATTCATAATATCTTTGATTATCTGATGCTTGAATTATAAGTTCAGCCGTACCTCTAGCCTTAGAAAAAGTAAATATTGATATAGTTAAAGCTGCTGAAAATACAATTACAGCAAATACTAGTTTTAGAGCTTCTACTGCACTTTCCATATCTTCATCCTAACTTAAATTTTATTGTTTTTCCATATTACATGCTGTTATATAACCAGAGTTTGGATCTGTTGCAAATGTAACATTATATGTTCCACCATTTAATATTGTGCTTTTTGGTGGTAATGTAATAGCTGCTGTAGGAGCATCTTGAGTTGCACCTTCAGCAAAGTCACCATTATCAAAAGTTAATTCTATTTGTAAAGACACATCTGCTGTATTTCCTTGGTTATGGCTTCTAATTGCATCATATAATGATTTTGCTTCAGTTCCTGATATTGTTCCTTCATAATTTAAAAATGTTGAGTTGTATGCACTAACTCTTTGTGGGTCTAAGTTTGTTCCCTCCATTGCTGATGATGCTGAATTATATACATACATACCTAACGCAATAATTAATATTGCTAATAATATAGCTCCTGCTATAATTAATGCTTTACTTGCATTCTCCATAAAAAATTCCTCCTTTGATTTATATATTTTTATAATTAAAATTAAAATATTAATAACAAAATAAATAATAATTTTTAAACTTGTTCAAAATACATATATTTTACATTTCCTGTTTTTTGATGATATTCAATCTTTGTACATTTAAAATTAAAACCACCAAAATTTTGAACAAATCTTACTGAATCTAGCTTGTCTATTCTTTCCATTGTAATAGGTTTATCTAAGTCTTTAAATTTTATATCTATATTTATTGAATTAGTATCATTATTTATAAAAGTGCCATCTTCTGCTTTTTCAACAGAATTTTTTGTATTGCTATCAATTGCTTTATTAATTAAAGTTGCAACATCTGTTCCTAAAACTTCTTGTTGGTAAAAACTGTTATAAGTTTTATTATTATTTAAAGCTTCATTTTGTGTTACTTTATAATTGTAAAATTTATAGCCTATAACTGCAACTATTATTAAAACAATTGCTAAAATAATTAAGACATACTTCTTCATATTACCCATTCTTTCTATATTATAGCATTTTTTATTGTGTTTTGCAACAATATATACCTATGTTTTTATTCATATTTTTTCCATTAATCTATTTTTTCAAATGTTATGCTATTAACCCTTTTTGTATCATCATTAAAAGTAACTGCTGTACATTTAAAATATATAGGATTACTACCATTAACAGAATACTTAGATAGTAACTCATTTGCTTTTTCTGTATCCATAGTTTCTAAGTTTTGTCCTTCACTGCCAGATAAGTTACTTATTGTTACAGTAATATAAAAAGGTCCTTCATTTGTTGATGTATATTCATAATTTAAGTTATTTTCTTTGGCAATATTTGCAACAGTAATAATGTCATGTATTCTAACAGTTTCTTGATCTTCATATTTGTAAAATTGTGCATTAAATTCATCTGTTTGTCTTTGTGTAAGTTGATCATACATTGTGGAACTATTGTTTCCAAACATTGTAAATAAATACACTCCTACTGCAATAATCAATACTCCTATAAGTATTGCAGCTGCCATAAGTAATGCTTGTGATGCATTTTCCACTACTATCTAGACCTCCTTTTTAGCAGTATTTTATACAAAGTAAAGTTCTATGGTTCTTCATAATACATTTTAATTATTCTTCCATTATTTTCATCATAATCAACTTTTGTACAATTAAATATCTTTCTAGAAATATCATCTCTTTCTGAAACTAAAGCATTATAATTTTTTATTTTTTCAGAAATTTCACTATAAGTTGGACTTGTTGTATTTGTAAACGTTCTTCTAACCTCACTTGATGAACCTGCCCAATAGGAAATATTTTTTCCATTTATTTTTTCATTTGCATCTCTTATTTTTTGAGATAATTCATTGTAACATTGAGTTAAAGAATTTGCATCATAGCTACTACTTGTATATACTTGTGCTCCAATTGGAGGAGTAAGTGTAACAGATAGTGAGATTTCTTGATATCCTTGTTCGTCAGCTTGTTTAAGATTATAATCATCCATTTTATTCGCAAGTGAAAGAAGCTCACTACCATATACACCAGATCTATTAAATAGCTCATAACTTCCATTAAATTCTGTTGCTTTTTGCTCTGCGTCAACATCTTCTTCAGTTTGTTTTAATTCACTTATTTTGCTATATGCAAAGACTAAAGCTGCTATTATTATTACTGAAAATAATATTCCAGCTGCCATTTGCAATGCTTTTGCTGCATTCTCCATAATTTATCCTTTCTTTAATTTGCCATTGAGGTCATTGTATCAAATGATGATGTCATACTTGTTAATCCTATAAATACTAATGGTACAATTAAGTAACCTACAAATAAGCATACCATAGGAGCAAATCCTATACCTTTTCCTATCATACCTTTTTTAGAAATTAATCTATCATTAGATTCTTTTCTTCTTGCTTGATAGTATTCTCTTTCAGAATCAAGTTCATCAAATGCTTCTGCAATTGGTATTTTTTCTACTGCTGCTTGAAGACTTTCTATAATACGAATAAACTCTTTGTAGTTTACTTCTTCTTTCATTTGTTCTAGAGCTTCCCAAGGTCCACTTTCATAGTCATTAACACATTTTGAAATTGGTTCTTTAAATATATTTGAATATCTTTCAAGCCATTCTAGAATCATTTCAACATTTACTCTTTCAATTCTCATAAGCATTAAGATAATTGTCTGGAATTGCATTACTTCATCTTCCATTTCAATTTGTCTCATCTTAGCTTGGAAATATAATAACCATACTGGTAAATTATAACCTACAACAGCAAATACTATTGCCATAAGCATTTCAAACCAGCTTAAATACTCACTGTTTACTTGTCTTAATTTGTCAAGTACTCTTTTTGCTGCTGTTTCTATTTCATCATCATCACTATTTTCATAATCTTCTGATTTTGCCATTTCTTTTTCTATGTCTTCTTGAGTAGTATCTGTTTTTCCTCTAAACATATCAAGAAATTTATTATCACTTTCTGTTATTTCCATTGCCTGTTTCATGTCTTTATCAGTCATTTCACCTATTATGTTATATGTTGAAGTTGGTTCTGTATATATATAATTAATTTGTAATTTGTGTAATTGAGTAAATATTACTAATGAGCCAACAAATGTTACAACAGTAAGTAAAAGCCTTTTAACATATAACCATTGTATTTTATCTTTTGAAGCAGCATCTTTTTTTAGATTATTTAATTTTCTTCTCTCCTTTGTTCCTTCCTTTGGAACAAAGGCATCTACTATTTGTTTTATTATTGGAATTTTATATACTTTTTCTTCCCAAGGATTATCAGATCTTACTTCTATTTTTGTAGAGCCATTATCTTTTATCTTTCTTAAAAGTATGTAACATATAAAAGTTAATACAACCATTAGGATTTGAACAATCATACCGTTTTTTCCATTATAGAAAGATTCTGTAAATGAGAATTGAGATACTGCCCAATTTTTTATAGGCTCTAATGCAAGTAGTGGTACTATCGCAATTACTGATAAGCTTTGGAAAACATAGTCTAATTTATCTCTCTTTAAAATTTCTAGTTGCATTTCTTGACTTATATTATTTAGATTTTTTAAATAAAGAGATGATTTATCTACTGTTCTATCACCAAATTCCTTTGTAAGATATGAAATTCCTGCAAACTCTTTTAAGTAACTATTTGGTGCTACATCATAATATTTTTCAAGTTCACTTTCAGGATCATCAGATATTAATATTTCATATATTTTTTCTGCTTGTCTAGACATTTCTGGAGCACTATCACCTTGAGCTACTTGATATATTGCTTCCTCTACCATGTTGTATTCATGGTAAGCATGTCTTATTTCTGCAAAGAAGTCTATTTGTTGAACTAATAGTTTATTATCTATTTTGTCAACCATTCCATCAACTAGGGTATCTATCATAAAAATTTCAAATATAAGTAGGATTGATAATAGTAACCCATTATTCTTAGTTATAAATATAATAACTATTGTTAATGGAATTATTATTAATAATGCATTTGTTAAAATTTTTGAAGTTTGTTTTCTTGTTAAATATTCATCATCTATATTTATGATTTCAAGTCTTCTTCTTATTTTAAACAAATATCTCTTTAAGAAAGGTGTTTTTATATAGAAAACATAAAGTTTTTGATATAGTATCTCCATAGAGAACTTGTTTTCTTTTGTTCCTTGTCTTAATTGTTTAATTTGTACTATATCAGAACTTTGCATCTTTTTACGAAGCATTAAATATGCAACAACAATAATTGCAAATAATACTCCTACACCAATCATCAAGTATTTGATCATGTCACTGTTCATTACTATATATTTGCACCTCCTTGAAAGCTACTATTTTTAATCATTTATCATTTCAGAATCTCTGTGTGCTTCTATTCCCCAATTTCTCTTTACGAATTTTTTAAATTCTTCTGCATCATTATCATCCATATTGTTTAACATTTCTTTAATGTTTTTTTCTGATATTGGATTTGTTAATACATATTCTCCATCATGGTACTCTAATATATTTCTATATTGGTATAATTCTCTATTTGTACTTTTTGTAAAGTATATAGTTGCATTATCCATGAATTTTTCTATTTTGCCTTCCATTGTTTTTTCATTTCTGTAGTTATATGTATATTCATTTTTATCTTCTACTGGAATACACTCAGTTATTCTTTCTATATATCTTCTTCCTCTAAAGTCTTTAACTAGGTGAATATCAAAGTTCAATACTTGTACAACTTGCTCTTCTGCAGTTCTTTCATCTGAGAAAACTCCTGCTCTTAACATTGAGTTACGAAGAGCTGTAACTAAGTCTGGGAATGTTTTTGCGTGGTGAGTAAATAATGTAAATTTAGATGCAACCTGTGCTGATTGAATCATCCAAGATGCTACGGGGTCTGTTGCAACCTCACCTATGATGTTAACAGAACCATCAGTCTTTTTCTGAACATCCAAACATTCCTGTCCTGAAATTGTTTCTGTTTCACGCATTGATAATATATTTCTTGTTGGATATATTCTTCTTAAGTGAAGCTCGAATGCAGTTTCTGTGATACGTAAGTTCATTGTTTCATAAATATTTTCTATCATAGCCATAAGCATTGTTGTTTTACCACAACCTTGCTCACCAGTAAGTGATATAATTCTTGCACCTTTTACTAAGTATTTTAGTAAATCAATTGTATCTTCTTTTCCTGGAAATCTTACTATTTGTTCTAGTGTTGCACGCTTAACATCGAACTTTCTTACGAAGAATGCCCATGTTTCAGACATACTTGGTCTTACAACAACAACACGAGATCCATCTTTCATTTCATTGATTTTATAACCATTTGTATCAGATAACTGACCAGGGTTATTGAATTTATATATGTTTTGACAAACTCTTTTAAGTTCTGCTTCTGTTCCAAATGAAAGAAAAGCTAAACGGATAGATTTACCTTGGAACATTATCCAAATACTATCACAGGCACGTGGTACTTTGTGCTCTGCTATTTGTCCTAAATAATCACTATCTGTCTGAGCAACTTGGCTTAAAAAGCTTTCAGGAAGTCCAGATACACCACCTGAAATACCATCTATGTTCATATCTCTAATCTCATCAATACTACTATAGCCTTTGTAATGTTGATATATTCTTTGAACAACTACATTTAATTTATCTTGGAATGTTAAAGCAAAATTTTCTTTTTCATATATATCATTTATTTCTTCAGGAGTTATAACATAAGAAGGTTTAGAATCTCCAGCTATATATTTTAAATCTGCTAAGTTGTATTTTTTTATTATTTCTGTTAGAGCTTCATAACCAAATTCATTCTTATACATATATAATATAATATCGAATTTATCTTGTGCTGTTAATAATGATGGAACATCAAAAGGGATTGCTTTTGATACATTTATTTCATCAACACCATATTCATTATAAAGTAAATCATATATTAATTCCTTAACATATCTTTTATCATTTATATCTCCATATGTACAGCCTTTCAAAGCTTTTTTTAGCTCATATTTTTTATTTTTTCTCCTTTTTAATTCCTCTTCTGAAAGACCTATATCATATAAGTTTATTTTTGTAATTTCATCTAGTCTCTTTTTTACAAATTCAGTCATTGTCTCTAATGTATAAGTTTTATCATCTACTTGTATTTTTTCGTCTGATTTTTCATTTTGTCTTTTTTGAAGGAATTTACGAACAACTGCAAATGCAACTCCTAATATAACAACTATTAATATTAGATTAGTTAGATTCATGTCTTATTCTCCTTTCTATAAGGCTACTATTGTCTCATTCGTAATTCTTGAAATTTATTTATGATTTCATCACAAGCTCTTTTTGTTTC
Organism: uncultured Clostridia bacterium; assembly: GCA_944388675.1. Lineage (GTDB taxonomy): Bacteria > Bacillota > Clostridia > TANB77 > CAG-508 > CAG-245. The sequence continues at coordinate 15,318 of CALXJR010000001.1, read as the reverse complement.
TTGAATAAAAATGTAATTTCTATCAGTTTGGTCAGTTATTCCCCTATATTTAATAAAGAAATCTGCAACAGTACCTTCTGATGAAGCTTCAAAGAATAATGTATTATATGGAATAGCAACCATCTTTCTTTTTTCTTTTAATTCTCTGGACATGTTTGTTACATTGAATCTAGAAAATTTATCATATTTGCCAACTAATAAAACTACTTTGTCTTTCTTAAAAATATCGTTGTCTTTTCTTAAATTTATAACGTCTTTTAGAGATTCATATCCTTGTTTAAGTGTAAATACAACAATGTCTGATTGTGCTAAAATGCTTTGTTTACTTTGTTCTTGCATTCTTCTGTCTATATCAATAAACACATAATTGTAATCTCTATTTGCTATTGATGCTAATTGTGAATAGTATTCTGTAGTTTTATTATATTCAACCAAATTATTGGTAGATGGAGCAGGTAAAACATCTAATCTATCTTTAAATACAACTCTTGCATAATCAGATACAATGTTTGAAGATGTTCTATTACTTTGCATTATCTTTACTAGTCCTTCTACACCGTTATTAAAAGATGCTCTATTCATTCCAGGTATTACCTGATTTAAAGCTGATTTATTAGGGTCCCAGAAGCAGTTTTCTACAGTGCTATCTTGAAATCCAGTTGCAATTTCTAATATTTTATTATTATGGTCTATTGCCATACAGGTGGCTATTGCAACTGAAGATAATGTTTGTCCTGTCTCTCTTTTACTATTACTCCAAAAAGATACGATTGCCATACTATACTCCTTTTTCTAATAATTTAATTATCTTTTTAACGTTAGATGTATTATTTTCTTCATTTATTTGGTTAATTAAGTATATAAGTGATTCTTTATATTCTGAGCTTAATCCCTTAAATTTTATTTTTGATAATCTTTGATTTTCCATTATTATATCTAAATCATTTGTTAGCATTGGAAAATATATTTTTTCTGGGCTCCATATTATTTTATATCCTAAAGATAAGAAATTTAAATACTCATCTTCAGATTGAGACATTTTATTTGAAAATAATATTTTTGTTAATTCCATTGGTTGCCTTACACCACTAAGTATTTCCAAGCCTTTTTTTAGCGAAAACAAATCAGGAGAGGTTACAAAATAATTTTTGTCTGCAGCATTAATCTCAAAGCTTTCTAATAATGTTGGGTCATCCAAATCTATAAAAATATAGTCATATACTAATACTGCTGATCTAGGCATACCAAGATAGTCTTTTATAGAGTCATAGTCTCTAAAACCAACTGATACATCTACTCCTTCAAATTCAGTTACATAAGAAGCTGTAGGATTAATTTTAGGGACAATATACTTTGCTTTTTGATTCACGGTCGAATCAATAACTAGTACTTTTTTTCCCATTGCGACTAATACTCTTGAAATGTACATTATTAAATCTGTTTTGTCGAATACACCTATAAAGCCTATCTTTTTCATTGTTTCCTCCCTGATTTATTATGTTTTATTTTAGTTTCCTGCAAGCGCATCTAAATATGATTGTCTTTGTTGTTGTGCATTTGTTACTTCTGTTGTTACTCCAGTATTTAAATTTGTTGTTCTATCTTCTGGTTCTATTTGTGAAAGCTCTCCATTTATGCTTCCTCTAACATCAGTTTGATTTTCATTAAATCTTGTTAATATTGCATTTTTAGCTTCTTGTACAATGTTTGGATCTCTTTCAATTAAACTTCTAACAGCATCACTTGGTATGTATGTTGGCGTTGCTTGTTCTTGCATTCCTGGCTCTACATATTTGCTTGTATAAAGAACTGCACCTTCCATCATATATGCTTCAACAATTGCATTGCTCATTGTTAATATTTCATCTTCTGTTAAATTTACCCATATTGTGTTTACTGATTCAGCACCATCTATAATAGGAACTTCAACTTGTTTTTTAGATACTACTAAATAGTCTGCTCCAGATGGCATTCTTAATCTTATATCTATAAAGTCACCTGAAGTTAGACCTGTAGAAAGCATAATCATATTATATTCTTGTAATCTTGTTGAATCAGTTATAGTTTCTGTACTTTTTACAACTGAATCACTAGTTAAAATTGTTTTTTGATTCATATCAATTTTTGCTAATACAGGAGCTGAATTCATTATAATTGTTCTAGTTTGTCCATTAAATGTTATTGTTCCTGTATTTTCATTTATATTCTCAATTGCATAATTTCTACCTTCTATAACTACACATGTAACTAGTCTTTCATTGCCATTCTCATCTTTTTGTGACACAGTAATAATATCATTACCATCTTGGTCAACTAGATAATAATCATTTAGATTATTAATTGCATTATTTGGTACACCACCTTTATCGGTTTCTATTTCGGTAAGCATGTCTTGAGTAATTATTTGTCCTGATTTTATGTCTTTATTTAATGCATATACTTTAACTCTATTTGCAATTAATTGATCTTGTTCTTCTTTTAATTTGCTTATCTGCATTAATAATATAGCAACAACAACTCCCATTAAGACAACTGCTACTAAAATACCTAAAATAAAAGATCTTCTTGATTTTTTTTGCATTGGATTAGCCATAATTTTTCCTCCTATATGTCATGATTTGACAAAATATATTACTTATTTTATTGTACAACAATTTATATGTAAAAACAACATTTATTTTATGTTGTAATTTAATTTTAATTTTTCTGTAATATTTTTGTAATATAACACACAAATAAAAACTGTTAAATTAAATTTAACAGTTTTCTATATTTCTTATTTTTTATCTTTTATAATATCTGTTATTATAACTTCTATTATTTATACACGAATTATCACATGTTGTATTAGCATTATTATTTATAAATTCATTTGTTCTTAATATATTCGTATTTATGTTTTCTGCATTTATGTTTCTAAATATTCCATTTTTTCCAAAGGTCTCACATATGAGCTTAGTCAAATACGCTGAAATATATGCAAGAATTGTATATATAATAACAAACACTAAAAATGAGCTATTGAAAATAGCAAAGGCAATAATTAGATAAATTGCAAAAAATGTTGCAGATACTAATAAAGGACTTTTTAATATTTTTTGTAATACAATACTTAGTATAATTGTAGAAACTGGTAATGCAAAATATAATAATAACTCCATATTTATTCTCCTTTAATACTTTTACTTTTTATATAATATGAAATTAATATTATACTTGTTACATTTTTAGTTATACTTTACTTCTACCAAATATAAACCATGTGCTGGCAAGGTTTTTCCGGCATTTTTTCTATCTTTTTCTTCAATGATTGTTTGAATTTCTTCTGGTTTTATTTTACCTAATCCAACATCTAATAATGTTCCAGAAATGATTCTTACCATATTGTATAAAAATCCATTTCCTGTAAGTTCTATAATTATATTTTCTCCTTCTTTCATTACTAAAGCTTTATAAATAGTTCTTACACTATTTTTAGAGCTTGTACCACTGGATTTAAATGCTTTAAAATCATGTTCGCCTTCAAAATATTTTGCAGCTTCTTGCATTTTTTCTAGATCTAATTTTATTGGAAAACAGTATTGCAAATTTCTATATATTGCTGTTCCACATGGAGAGTTATTTATTATATATCTATAAGTTTTATGTTTTGCATTATATCTGCTATGAAATCTTAAATCAACTTCTTCTGCCTTTTTTATAACTATACTATTTTTTAATTGTGAATTTATTGCTAGTGCAAGTTTTTCTATTGGAATATTGGAATTTGTTTTAAAATTCGCTACTTGTCCGTAGTGCATGAACTCCAGCATCCGTTCTGCCAGAACCAATTAAATCAACCTCTTCTTTTGTTATATTAAAAATTGCCTTTTCTATTTCTCCTTGAATATTAGGCTTATCTGGCTGTTTTTGCCATCCATTATAACATTTTCCATCATACTCAATTGTTAATTTGATATTTCTCATATTACCACTCCTACGCATAATTCAGACTAATATATATATTAGTCTGAATTGCAACTTATAATATTATTTCTTAACATTTTCTTCCGTTTGAGTTGTATTTTCTTTTTTCTCTTTATTCTTTTTCATATTCTTAAGCCTATTAAATTTTTTTAATTCTTTATTTTCTAATCTATTTGTTATAATACTCTTTATTAATATCTTTTTTAAAGCTTCTTCTTTAACATCTGCAATTAAAGTTCCATCTCTTGCTATTGAAATTTTCCCCGATTCTTCAGAAACCACAATTGCAATTGCGTCTGTTTCTTTTGAAATACCCACAGCTGCTCTATGTCTTGTTCCTAAATCCTTTGATATATCTTTTCCATCAGCTAAAGGCAAAATACATGCAGAAGCTGCAATTTTATTATCCCTTATTACAACTGCTCCATCATGTAATGGCGTTTTAGGTACAAAAATATTTACTAATAATTGTGGTGAAATCTCGGAATTCATTTCTATTCCTGTAGCTATAACATCACTTAAACTTATATCTCTTTGAATAACTATTAATGCACCTGTTTTTGTTTTAGACATTTCTTCAGCTGCTATTACTATTTTATATATATCTTCTCTTGTTTTTGTTTCTAAATTTTTTTCAATACCAAAGAAATTAGTAAATTTATTAGTTCCCAATTGTTCTAATGCTCTTCTTACTTCCGGTTGGAATATTACAATTAAAGCAATAACTCCAGAAGGTAAAAAAGCTGTTAATATTGAATGTGTAATGCTTAAATTCAAAATTCCACTTAACCAAGTTATTATAACAAAGAATATAATGCCTTTTATTAATTGCATTACTCTCGAATTCTTAGCAAGCTTAAATATTTTATATATAGCATATATAACTATTATTAAATCTAAAACAAGAGATATTATTCTTATTGGATTTTCTTTTAATAAATCAATATATTTAGAAATTGTATCTATATTTACTGTAACTATATCTAAAAAAATATCGTCCATATTTTACTTCCTTTATTTCGTTTAAGCATTTTTTAAGCAAATAAATAATATAAAAGTGTTGTAGATACTGCTAAAATCATTAATATAGCAAGTAATCCTGCCATAACTTTAACAAATATTTTTCCTGCTTCATGTTTTCTTTTTGCCATAGAATATTCCTCCTTGTTAAAAAAACTAAAAATATTATAACATTTTATACTCTTTTTTTCAATAAATCTATTACAGAAAATTTATACATTTAAGGTACTTTTATAGGTACATCAAAAATAAATCTTGGAATTTTTTATGATTTAGAGACCTGTCCCCAAAAACACCTTTTTGATGCTTTAGTGAAACGTCCCCAAAAGCACCCTATTATTTTATTAATTCTGCAAGTGTGATTATATACATTGCATGTGACCAACCAAGTCCTATTACCCAACTTGGTTTCATTGATGAGTTATCTACTTGCTCTGCAAGTAAGCCTAAATCACTTGAGCTGTTTGTAACAAAGTCAAAGCATTCTTTTGCTTTTTTCTTTTCTCCATTTTTTATATAGTACATTGCCATCCATAATGTTGCAATTGGCCAAGGATTTCTTCCTCCCATATAACTGTCTTGTTCAAATCTCAAATAGCCATTTGTATATGTCCTTAATGTCATATTTATTTTTTCTACTGTGTTTTGTACCTTTTTTTCTTTTGGTCCAAATAACTCAAATGGATATACAGAACCTATTATACTTACATCCATTTTTTTATCTGATGTATTTCTGTATAAAATTTTTGATTCTTCATCATACATATTATCTAATATATATTTTTTAATGTTTTCTTTTTCAAGTTCAATTTTAGCAATGTTTTTTTCAATTTGCTCAATTTTTAATCTATTACTTTGATATTTATCTTTTACAGCATTATATATCTCATACATTGAATTTAAAGCAGCATAAATACTAGATAAAGAATATAAATGAACACCTTCATTCATTTCCCATAGGTCATAACTTTTATGCTTGTATATTTTATCTTTTTCTTTGCCTGTTTCTTTTATTTTATCTTGAATTTCTTTTTTAACTAAATCTTTTTCTTCTTGCTCATTAAAAATATATTCCAAATATTTAAATAAAAAATGTAATGCATTTTCACACATTTTTAAATTTTGAGTTAGGAATTTAATGTTTTTTGTGGCTTTATAGTGCTCATTCATTCCATAAATTACACTGGCTGTTTCATCTATTTGATATCCCCAACAAGGAGCTAAGTTTCCATCTGTATAAAATCTTTGTTCCCACATTCCTGTTTTACTTTGGGTTTTCTTACAAAAGTTTTCATAGAATCTATCTGTTTCTTTAATCATATTTAGATAATCAAATGCTTTTGTTATGAAAATCGCATCTCTTGGCCAACAATATGCATATCTGCCACTTTTTTGTCTTTGTTCATCTACTTCTGCAGATGCTGAAACTCCTCCTGTTTCTTCATTTTGTAGTAATGGAAATAATAATATTGTACGTTTATATATTTCCTTAACTCTTGAATTTACTATTTTGTTTTCTACATCTTTGATTTTTAATCCATCATGTTTGTCTAAGTAGTTTTTCCAATATTTTTTTGCTTGTATATATTCTTTATTTATTTCTATTTTTGTTAATCTATCGATTTCGTCTTCTATTTCTTCAACTTTTTTTAATTCTTTATTATTTTTTAAATAAATACATATATAAAATTCTCTTTGATCACCTGGCTTTAAAACTCCCATACTATAACTTATAGCGGAATCTGCTGACATTCCTATATAATCTTTATCTTGTAATACACCATCGTGTATATAATTTTGTACATCATTTATTCTATGTCCATTTATATCTTGATTAGAAAATATTGCAAATGTATAATCGTGATTATATTGTATTAATCCATTTTCTATAACTTTTCCTGATACCATATTATTTTCATTAGTTAAAAGTTTTGAACGTATTAACAAATTTATGTCCAAGTCTATTTTATTTGAATTTACAAACGTATATTTCCTTACTAAAACATTTTCCTTTATCATTACGAAATCTGTTTGTTTAATATTTAATTTAAAATAAGTATTTTCTATTTCTGTATTTAATATATTGGTATCTTCTGTATAATACTGATAGTATCTGTTATTTACATCTTCATGTAAATATATTATTGCTGAATCATTTATTTTTACTCCCATATGAAAAAAATCTATAAATTGCTTAAAATCTGAATTTGGATAATATAATCTTAGTAATTCTCCATTTGAACTGAAAGTTGCCGTAATATCTTTATTTCCTATAATAGCATCATTAAAAAATTTTTGACTCATAACTTACTCCTTTAATTTTAAATTTTATCTTTTTGTTTGTTAATCTTTATTTTCTATTATCTCCAATATTTTCTTTTCAAGATCTTTTACTTTATCATTAAGTTTGCTAATTTCTTCATCACTTTTATCCTGCTCTAAAAAGTCTTCTTTTACAATATTTTGCATATCCTCTATTTCTTCTTGCAATGTCTGTATCCTATCTAATACTTGTAATCTCAAATATTTCTTGTCTACTGGATCATTATATGGTTTTTCCATAGCAAATGTATCATCTAATGTATATCTTTCTCCAAAGTCTGGAATTGTAACTGGAATATTTGTACTTTGTACAATTTTATCTTTTAATACCATTTGAGCTTTTGGTTCTCCATGTACTATAAATATGTGTTTTGGTTTTTTTATAAAAGAATATACAAAATTTAACAACCATTCTTGATCCGCGTGTCCAGAATATCCTTCTATATATTCAATTCTTGCCTTTACACTAAATTCTTCTCCAAATATTTTTACTTTTTTTGCTCCATCTACTATTGTTCTACCCAAAGTTCCTGGAGCTTGATATCCAACAAAAAGTATTGTACTTTTTGGATTCCAAATATTATGTTTAAGGTGGTGTTTTATTCTTCCTACTTCACACATTCCACTTGCTGAAATTATTATACATGGCTCATCACTTTCGTTTAAGGCTTTTGATTCATCCGCAGTCCTTGTAAATTTTAGTCCTGGAAATTCTAATGGATTATCTCCTCTTTCCATTATAGCTTTTGTTTCTTCATCAAATAAATCTTCATTATTTTTAAATACTTCAGTTGCTGATATTGCAAGTGGGCTATCTACATATACAGGCGCATGCATTAATTTGTTATATTCTGCTTCAAATTTTGGATCTTTTCCTTTTTGCTCTTTTATCATATCTAGCTCATATAAAATTTCTTGTGTTCTTCCAACTGCAAAAGATGGTATTACAACTGTTCCACCATTATCTAATGTTTCAGAAACTATATTTAAAAATACTTGAGCCTTATCTTTTGTTCCAACATGTAATCTATCTCCATATGTTGATTCCATAACTAAATAATCAGCATCTGCAATCATTGTAGGAGATGATAAAAGAGGAATATCATTATTTCCTAAATCTCCTGAAAATACTATTTTAGTTTCTTTTCCATCTTCTTCTATCCATACTTCAATGATGCTTGAGCCAAGCATATGTCCTGCATCATTAAATCTTGCATGTATGTGTTCATCTATATCAATTATTTCGTCATATTTTACTTTTTTAAATATTTCTAAACTTTTTACAGCATCATCAGCTGTGTAAAGTGGTGGAAGCTCTTTTTCACCTTTTCTTTTTCTTTTCTTATTTTTCCATTCGTTTTCTTGTTCTTGAATATGTCCACTATCAGGTAACATTATTGCACATAAATCACATGTTGCTTTTGTAGCATATATTGGACCTCTAAAGCCTTCATTATATAATTTAGGAATTCTTCCAGAATGGTCTATATGTGCATGTGTAAGTAGCATAAAATCTATATCTTTTACATCATAAACAAATGGTGCCTCATTTTCTAGTTCTTCTGTAGCTTTACCTTGGTACATTCCACAATCCACTAAAAATTTCTTGCCAGCTCCTTCTACTAAAAAATTGGAACCTGTTACAGTTTTTGTTGCACCCAAAAAGGTAATATTCATAAAATCTCTCCCTTCGTATTTTATAAAATTGCAGAAACTTGTTTTTAAGTATGTTATTTAAATTAATTTTTTTCTTAAGAATATAAAAATACTTTTATCTTTTTGTTAAATTTAACTTTTATTAATTTTAAATGTTTTACAGTTTCTTCATATGTTTTTTCCTTATCTTTTACATCAAATATACTAACTTTTATCCTAGCCTCTAGTCCATCATTTTGTTTTTTATTATCTAATTTATTTATCATTATTTCAACTTCTTGTAAATTTATTATTTTACTTATAAAAACATATTTTAATATGTTATAACATACACTTGTACTATCTGAAAAATTGACAATTATTTGTTTATATATTCCATTATCTATTAAACAATTTGTAACATCTGCTAATTGTTTTTGAATCTCAGGAATATCTTTTATTGATTTTCTTCTAGTAATAGGAATTAAACAATAATATCTAAATCTATATATTAATTCCAAAAGTTTATCTTTATCTGCTTTTTCAATTTTCTCTTGAAATTTTTTTAAAAACATTTGTTGTACATTTACTATTGCATTTTTTTCCTTTTCTTTATCATAAACACCTTCAATAATTGAATTTAAAAATAAAACGTCTTTTTCATTTTTATCTTTTTGCCTTACATATTCAAGTGGCTCTAGCATCTTATTTTTTTTCTTTATTTCTTCCAATTTTTCTTTTCTTTCATTTTCCAACATATCTGCTAAATGACTTATGCTAAAGATTTTTTCTTTATTTGGTAATTTCTCATTACGTTTATAATATTCATATCTTAATTTATCTTTATCGTTTAATATTTCATCTATTTTTTTTATATCATTATTAAGTTTCTTTTTTTCTTCTGTAGTATATAATATAAACTGAGCTTTATCATTTATTAATTTATATTCTTTTTCTTTTTCATTTTTTATATTTTCTAAGTTTTGTCTTAAATTGTTATCTTTTTTGGCAATCATTATTAATATTAGTACATATATACTTTTTTTAAATTCTTCATTTCCTTCTAAAGTTTTTTTAATTTCTTCGGGGTTATTTAATAGCTTATGTGTTATTTTCTTTCCTAGCAAAACTTGCATAGTTTGATATATGAAATTAATTTTAATATTTTCTTGGTCTTTTATGTTATTATTCCAAGACCAACCATCAAAGTCTCTAATTATTTCACTCTCATCTATTCCATTTGCTACTTTATAAAAACTTTGTATATTACCTATTATAGGATCTTCCTCTTTGCTTACAATATCTTTTTGTTGAAATTTATAATCCATTTCAAATAGTGAATACAATAAGTCTAATTCATTTGCGTACACTAAAATAGAGCCTCTTTCTTCATCAACAAGGCATATGTTGTTTTTTTCTTCAAGAGGCTTACTTTTAAAAGTTTGTGGTGTAACTACTTTTATTTCTTCACATTCATTTTGTATAATACTTAATATTCTTCTAATAAAAATATCTTTTTCTTCAGCATCTACCTTTACTTTTTTATAATCTTCATAGCCTGTTTCTATTTTATACAACATACTTAATAATAAATTTTTTACTTCAACATCAAACTTTTTTGTTTCTAAAATGTTTTCTAATTTATTGTTGTATTCATTAGAAGTAAGCTTTGATAATATATTCATAAGTAATTTTCTCCTTTTTTGCTTTTGTTTTTTATGAATTTAATTCTTTCCAACGCTCTTTTGTCATTAACACTTCTCTTGGTTTACTTCCTTGATATCCAGAAATTATTCCTCTTTCTTCCATTTGATCTATTATTCTGCCGGCTCTAGCATATCCAACCTTAAATTTTCTTTGAATAAACGATGTAGATGCTTGTCCAGTTTCAATTACAGTTTCAATTGCATCATTTAGCAATTCATCTGCATCATCATCACTTCCTGCACCCTCGGCTTGTTCTTTATCTGTGGTATTTGCTTTTTCTATATATTCTGTTATATCATCTCTATATGTAGATTCTCCGTTTGCTTTTACAAAGTTAACTACTTTTTCTACTTCTTTATCTGAAATAAAAGCTCCTTGTATTCTAACGGGTTTTGGTGCACCTGTAGGATAAAATAGCATATCACCTTTTCCTAATAATTTTTCTGCACCAACTTGATCTAATATTGTTCTTGAGTCAACTTGTGATGAAACAGCAAAAGCAATTCTAGAAGGAATATTTGCTTTTATTAATCCTGTAATTACATCAACAGATGGACGTTGTGTTGCAATTACTAAATGCATTCCAGCAGCTCTAGCTTTTTGTGCTAATCTACATATTGCATCTTCTACATCATTTTTAGCTACCATCATTAAATCTGCAAGCTCATCTATAATTATAACAATATGAGGCAATTTTCCCATTGTATCTTCTTTTTCTATTGCTTCATTATATCCTTTTAAATCTCTAACTCCTTTTGATGCAAACATTGCATATCTATTTTCCATTTCTTGAACAGCCCATGCAAGTGCTCCTGCAGCTTTTTTAGGATCTGTTACTACTGGAATTAATAAATGAGGTATTCCATTATAAACAGATAATTCAACAATTTTAGGATCGACCATTACTAATTTTACTTCACTAGGTTTTGCTTTATATATTATGCTTGTAATTAAAGTATTAATACAAACACTTTTACCAGAACCTGTTGCTCCTGCAATCATAACATGTGGCATCTTAGCAATATCTGTTACAATTATTGCACCAGATACATCTTTACCTAAAGCAAATGCAAGTTTTGATTTATTATTAATAAATTCATCTGATTCTAATATATCTCTTATATGAACTATTTCACTTGTTTCGTTTGGAACTTCTATACCAACTGCTTGTTTACCAGGTATAGGTGCTTCTATTCTTATTGTTTTGGCAGCTAAATTTAAAGCTATGTCATCTGCTAAATTTGCAATTTTACTAACACGTACACCCTCTGCTGGTTTTAACTCATATCTAGTAATTGCAGGTCCTACAGATACATTTTCAACTTTTGCTGAAACACCAAAACTATATAAAGTTTTTTGTAATTTTGATGCTGTATCTGTTAATGCTTTTTTGCCACCTTTAATTCCTTTTGATGTTCCTTCACTTAATAAATTATAAGGTGGAAACTCATAATTATCATCTTCAACTGTTTGAGTATGTTCTAATTGTAATACTTCTTTTGTTTTTTCTTCTTTTTGTTCTTCCTGCGTTTTAAATAATGGATCTTCTATAAATTCTGGAGATTGTTTAGGTTTGCTTTCTTTTTCTACATATGATTTTTTACTATTTTTTGCTTCTTTATCAAAATCGAATAACTTTGTTTGTTCTGGCTCTTTACCATTTAATTTTATTTGTAGTTGCTCTACATCTAGTGCAGCTTTTTCTTTTTCTAATTTTTCTCTTAGTTTTCTTTCTTTCTTAGTTTCAGGTTTATTTTCAATTCCTATGATTTTTTCTTCATGTTCTTTTGCATTTGCATATTTAGGGACTTTTCTTTCTTTAGCATCATCAATTACAGCAGAAATTCTATTTACAACATCTATACCAAACATAGAAATTGTTAGAGCTACAATAACTCCTGCTGTTAATATAACAGTTCCTAATTGTCCTAATAATTCTATTAAAGGCATTGTAAATATAGCTGCAATTGCTCCTCCTCCAATATCTTCTGAACCTAAATCATAAAATTGAGATAGTACATTTTGAAAATCTCTACCAGAAATAACAACATTTCCTTGATTTATCTCATAAACGTTCATTATTATTGAAATACATAAAAGAATCAAAGAAAATTGTAAAATCTTTTTTCCCCAAGAAGTTTCACCCTGATAAGCAATATAGATAGAAAGTGCAAATAAACCTATTGGTAATATGTATTTTATATAACCCATTATTCCTCCTAAAAATGGGCTTAAATGTTCTCCAATAAATCCTGAATTTGTATATATTAAAACAGCAAGTAAAATACTTGCAATAATCATTACTGCAACAAATACATTTTGATTAAGTTGTTTCTTCTTTTTCCTGCCTCTTTTTGCCATTTCTTCCTCCGTATTTTAGATATTTCGTAAATATTCTATATCAAAATTAAAAAAATGTACATAGAATTAAAAAAAAATATATAAATTTTCTTAATATACAGTTTAAAAACTGTGAATAGCAAAATTTAATATTCTTACTATTCACAGTTTTTTAACAATATTTATTTAACTTCTTTTCTGTTACTTTCTATAACCTTTAAAGCATCTTCTAAAGTTACTTGTACACTTTCTAAAATACTGTCTGCATAAGCTTTTGTACCGTTTGAAATTTCTCTTGCCATATCATTTGCATTTTCAATTATCTTATTTTTTTGTTCATATGCTTTCTTTGTAATTTCGTGTTCATCTATCATTGAAATTATTCTGTTCTCTGCTTCTTTTACAATTTCTCCAGCTTCTTCATTTGCTTTTGTTATTATTCTATCATGTTCTTCTTTTATTGCTTTTGCTTCTCTTAATTCATCTGGCAATTTTAATCTTATTTCTTTTATAATATCTAATAATTCTTCTTGATTTATTATAACTTTATGACTAAAAGGTAGCCTTTTACTATCTTCTAGAATATCTTCAATTTTCTGTAATAATGTAAATATTTCCATTGTTTCTCCCTTCATTTAAGAAAAATTAGAGAAGCTCTTCCGTATTTTCTTAAATCATACATTTTATAATTTATATGTAGTAATTCCATTTCTCTTATATCTCTTTCGGGTTCATCTGTTTCTATTATAACTATTCCGTCTTTTTTTAATAATTGTTTACTGTCTATTAATTTTAAAGCTTTTACTGATAAATCCTGTTTATATGGTGGATCTAAGAAAATAATATCAAATTTAATATTTCTTAAGCTTAATAAATTCAAACACTCTTGATAGTCACAATTAAAAAAATTTGCTTTTTCTATAAGTTTGGTTTTTTCTAAATTCTTTTTAGCCATATTCATTGCTTTTTTTGAATTATCACATAAATATGCTTCTTTAGCACCTCTACTTAAAAACTCAATACTAACTGCTCCACTTCCAGTAAACAAGTCTAATATAATTGCATCAACTATATTATTTTGGATTATATTAAATAAAGATTCTTTAACTCTATCTAAAGTAGGCCTTGTATTCTGATCATCTATAGAATGTAATATAGTGCCGCCTTGCACTACCACTTATAACTCTCATCTAATCCTCCATAATATATTGTTATATATATCATATATATTATTTTTTCACTTTAATGTCAATATCTATAACCTAAATGTAACATACATTTAACACAGCTGTAATATTTTATTTGTTTTTGTAATTTTTTTAAGCAAAAAAAGACTTGGAATTTAGTCCAAATCTTTCTGTTTTTGTATTTTAGTTATTACTTTGATCTTTATTTATATCTTTTATTAATTCTAATTGAGAAATTAGTAATGATTCCATTTTTGCTTTATAAACATCAAATTGTTTTTGTAAATCTTCTAATTCCTTTTGTTTTAATACAACTTGTTGTTCTAATGTGGCTAAAGATTGTTTTGCACCAGCTTCTGCATCTTTTACAATTTGATCTGCTTGTTGTTTTGCAACATTTTTTATATCTTCTGCAGTAGATTGTGCCATTATTAAAGTATTATTTAAAGTTTCCTCAATAGATTTATAGTGTTTTAAACTTGCCTCAAGTTCATCTATTTTGTTTTTGTTTTCATTACTTTCTTTATACAATTTCTCATAGTCAACTGTAACTTCATCTAAAAAATCATCAACTTCTTCTACACTATAGCCACTCATCATTTGTTTAGAGAATTTTTTATTTTCTATTTCTAAAGGTGTAATCATTATAGCCTCCTATATTATATTAAATCTAGTTATTTGAAGTATTCTTTAGCCAAGAAACAGATAATTTATTTTTTATTTCTTCTCTAGCCATTTCATTTGTTATTTCATAGTTATAAGGAGCAATTAAAAATATTGAATTAGAAACCTTTTGTATATGGCCATCTAATGCATGTACAGCTCCACTAACAACATCAATAATTCTTCTTGCAATATCTTTATTAACATATTCCAAGTTTACTATTACTGATTGTTTTTCTTTTAATAAATCACATATATCTTCGGCTTGATCAAAAGTTGTAGGTTGAGATATTACCATTCTCACTTGTTGTGGTTGTGGCATATTTACAACTTTGTTACGTCTACCCCATAATTTGTTTTCTCTGCCATTATCTTCTTCTTCGTTTTCTTCTACATCTTCGTATTCTTCCTCATCATTATCTTCTGCATCCATTCCAAATGCGCCCCATATTTTATTCATTATAGCACCTGACATCAT